>JADZFY010000078.1 GCA_020854215.1 Chitinophagaceae bacterium
AGTACCCTATCAGCAGATAGGAACACAATCCAACTCCTTCCCAGCCTATAAACATGATGAGGTAATTGGCGCCAAGCACCAGCAACAGCATGGAAAACACAAAAAGATTGAGGTAGGAGAAATATCGGGCAAACTGGGTAGTATTCTCTTCATGCATATAGGTGATAGAATAAACATGAATGAGAAATCCAACCCCGGTAATAATCAGCATAAAAATTGCCGACAACTGGTCTACCTGAAAAGCAAAAGGAACCTGCAGGGTGTCTATAGAAATAAAATCAAAAAGCTGCACTACGCCAGTGTGCCCTGCTTTTACATCAAAAAACAGAACAACGCTAACAACAAAAGCCGCCAGCACCACTCCGCTGCCAATAACTCCGGAGAGTGATTTGGATAAACTTTTCCTCGCCAGTCCGTTGATCAAAAAACCTATCAGCGGAAACAGGGGGACCAGGTAAACTAATTTACTCATATCAGATCAGTTGCAAGGATAAATGAAGAACGCCTTCACGTATCGAAACACATTTAATGTTTTAGTCTGTTCAAAAAATTCACATCAATAGAATGGGTATTGCGATACATCATCACAATAATGGCCAATCCCACGCTCACTTCTGCCGCGGCCACCACCATCACAAAAAACACAAACAGCTGCGCATCCGTACCGGCTTTGGTTGCTGCATCAACAACCGAGCCTGACAGGTATTGCATCTTCGAAAACGCCACTAATAACAGGTTAACCGCATTGAGCATTAACTCTACGCACATAAAAATCACAATCATATTCCGGCGGGTTAATACACCAATTATGCCGATGCAAAACAACGCCACCGATAGAAAAATATAATGATTAACGGTCATACAGGTTACAGGTTATAAAGTTTCGGGATACCGGTTTCTGGTTTTATGCATTAGGTATCGTTAGTTTTTCTTGCCAATAACAACAGCTCCCACCATCGCGCTCAAAAAAAGCACGCTGCTGATTTCAAAAGGCAAGATATAATCTTTAAATAATACCATTCCCAAATTGTTGATCAGCCCAATATCGCCGGATTTCATTAATAATTCACGGCGCATCGCTTCGGTATCCTTAAGCGCCGCAATTAATACCAATAGCAAACACCCACCGGATATTATGCCGGCAAAAGGCATCCATTTCTTTTTCACCGGAGATGCCGGCATGTTCAAATTCATCAGCATCACCACAAAAAGAAAAAGCACCATAATGGCGCCCGCATACACAATAATATTAACGATAGCAAGGAATTGTGCATTGAGCAGAATGTAATGTCCGGAAATAGCAAAAAAAGTTACGATCAGCCAGAGAATACTGTATATAGGATTCTTGCTGAAAATAACCATCAGTGCGCTGCCGAGCGTTAATACCGTTAGGAACCAGAAAAGAAGTTGCGTTATTCCCATTATTTTATTTCGTTCGTTTTGGTAAGTTTCAGGAATTAAGTTTTTTCTTTTTGTCTATCAGCCCTTTTGCTTTCGCATAATTCTCCGGATCCTTAACCGGGTCGGGGATGAGAAGATTGTCCTTGCTGTAAACAAAACTCTTGCGGCTGTAATTAGCCGGCGCAAAAGTTTCACTTAAATAGATGGCGTCTTTCGGACAGGCTTCTTCACAAAGCCCGCAAAAAATACATCTCAGCATATTGATCTCGTACCTCGCTGCATATTTCTCTTCACGATACAAATTCTCTTCTTCGGGAAGGCGTTCTGCGGCTTCCATTGTAATGGCCTCTGCCGGACAGGCTACGGCACACAACCCGCAGGCGGTGCATCTTTCTCTTCCCTCTTCGTCACGATTCAGCACATGAAGCCCTCTGAATACCGGGCTGAAGGGTCGCGTTTGTTCCGGATACTGTATCGTTACCTTCTTTTTGAAGAAATGTTTGAGTGTGATACCCATACCTTTTGCAATCTCCCACAAGTATATTCGTTCGAGCCAGTTCATCGGCCTCCGGTCAACCAACGCAGCTCTCTGTGTTAACGCATCCATATTTTCTCCTTTCGTTCTTCCACCAGGGAAGTTTAAAATGTTTTACAAAAGTATTTTTATCAATTATTCCGCCCAACTAAATCCATACTATTTCATCGTAAACAATACTACGGCACCGGTAATTACCATATTCAACAAAGCCAGCGGAATCAACGCCTTCCAGCCCAAATTCATCAACTGGTCATACCGGAATCGCGGAAGTGTCCATCTTATCCACATAAAAACAAAAATCAGGAAAAAGGTTTTACCAAATAATGCCAGTAGCCCAACTAACAACGCGGTAATTCCTGAAAGACCTGCCTCGTCCACAAAAGGCATATCGTATCCGCCCAAAAACAATGTGGCTATAACCGTACAACTGATAAACATATTAATATATTCGGCAAAAAGGAAGAAGCCGAGCTTCATGGAAGAGTATTCCTGATGGTATCCCATGTTTAGCTCACTTTCCGCCTCGGGCAGGTCAAATGGAGCACGGTTACATTCTGCCAGCGAACAAATGAAAAATATAAGAAATCCTAATGGTTGATATACAATATTCCACCAGTTGCCTTGTATTTGCTGATCGGTGATCGTTCTTAAACTGAGCGATCCGGTAAGCATGAGCAGCGCAATTAAAGCAATCCCCAGCGCCAGTTCATAACTTATCGCCTGGCTGGCACCACGCAAAGCCGCCATGAGGGAGTACTTATTATTACTTGCCCACCCACCAATCATCATTCCATATACACCAAGGCTCACTACACCAAAAATATAAAGGATTCCAATATTGATGTCGGCTACCTGAAGATCAACTATTCGTCCACCCAGTTCCACTTTACCTCCCCAGGGGATGATTGCTGACGTCATCATGGCTGTAAGCATAGCCAGACACGGACCAAGAATAAAAAGAAACTTATTGGAATGATTGGGGATTACCTCTTCTTTGAAAAACAGTTTTAAACCGTCTGCCAATGGTTGTAAAATTCCAAAGGGACCGGCACGGTTTGGACCGATTCTGTCCTGCATAAAACCTGCTACTTTTCGTTCGGCATAGGTGGCGTACATGGCTACTACGAGAGAAATACTGATGATGATAGCAATCAGTATTATTTTTTCCAGCGTAAAAGCCCAATCCAAAGCGAGTAATGTCATAAGTTTTTTATTCAGATAGTCTGTTAATTAGTTGTTTCATCCATTCTTTCGTCTTTGCACCACTGTCAATGCTAAACAATACCGGTTCATTTTGTTATTGCAGGTTTTTGATCGTTGCTTTCTTTGGGTTTCGGAAAATCTGTAGAATGTGCCGGGCCGGGGATTGCTGCCAGGTTAAGTTCCGGCGGATTTACTCCGCTTACACTATGAATATCCATCAGCAGTTTAGGATCCCGGCCATTCATCACTTTACTGAATGTTTCATTGGGTGTTGTTGTGCCCACTTTTCCGGAATAATGTCCCTGAGATATTACCGAATGGCGATCAATATTCGCCGGACCGTCAATTATCCAGTCGTTGATATTTTTCTTTTCAAAACGACATTCATTGCAAATCCATTCCTGTACTTCACCCCATTTATCTTTGCGTCCGGTTACACGAAGCACCTCATCGCCTCTTAGCCATGCGTGTACTTCACCGCAGCATTTACTGCAGTCGCGGTGTGCTCTCACCGGTTTGGTAAACCACACCCGGTTTTTAAAGCGAAAGGTACGGTCTGTAAGGGCTCCCACCGGACAAACATCAATAACGTTTCCGATAAAATCGTTATCGAGTGCTTTCTCAATATAGGTGGCAATTTCAGACCGATCGCCTCTGTCTAACACGCCATGCACCCTGTTTTTGGTAACCTGGTCGGCTACATACACGCAACGATAGCACATGATGCACCGCGTCATGTGTAATTGTATGTAAGGTCCAAGATTATGTTTAATAAAAGTTCTTTTCACAAAATCGTACCTGCTGCCTTCTGTTCCATGCGCATAACTCAAATCCTGCAGATCACATTCACCTGCCTGGTCGCAGATGGGGCAGTCTATCGGGTGATTGATCAGCAAAAATTCAACAACGCCTTTACGGGCATCCAGGACTCTCTCGCTCGTAGTGTTTTTTACGATCATACCGTCCATCACGGTAGTTCTGCAGGATGCCACTAATTTTGGCATGGGACGGGGATCGGCTGTAGATCCCGCCGCCACTTCTACAAGACAGGTGCGACATTTACCACCACTCGACTCTAATTTGGTATAGTAGCACATAGCCGGTGGCGTTACTTCGCCGCCAATCTTCCGGGCGGCATTTAATATGGTAGTACCCGGCTCCACTTCAATAGTGACCCCGTCTATAGTAACCTTAAATAATTTCTTTTCTTCAGCCATAGTTATTGTTTCACGGGTTTTACGCCAGGGGCGCAATATTTTATAATCTGTTCGCTATGCGATGAATACCGGTTTTAAGTAATGCTACATTGAAATTAATTAACAATCCTAACCGAATATCCGAAAGCTTCAAATACGTTAGAAGCTGTTTAAAGTGTACAGACGCTAATGCTTCAACACTTTTGATCTCCAAAATTACCTTGTTGTCAATGATCACATCAGCTCTAAACCCTGCTTCTAATTTCACTTCCTCGTGTATCAACGGAATTGCCTGCTGTCTCACAAAGTCTATCCGTGCTTTCCTTAGTTCATAACATAACACCTCTTCATATACGCTTTCAAAAAGCCCAGGACCAAATTTCCTGTGGATATCAAATGCAATATCAAGTACTCTGGTAGCAACTTCGTTTTCAGTCATAGGTTAGCTTTTTTTCTCGCAGTGGTCGCAACGGAAATGCGGACGCAGCGTGATATTTTTTTCCTCGCGGCGCTCGCAGCGTGAATTTCTTTTCTCTCGCGGCGTTCGCAGCGCATGTACGACGCAACGAGGTACTTCTTTTCTTCACTCTTCCCGCTGCTCCCCTGAGGACGTAGCGTGAAACTCTCTCTTCTCGCGGCGCTCGCAGCATTTGTACGACGCAACGATGTACTCTTATTCTTCGCTCTTCCCGCTGCTCCCCTGCGGGCGCAGCGTGAAATCCTTTCTTCTCGCGGCGTTCGCAGCATTTGTACGACGCAACGATGTACTCTTATTCTTCGCTCTTCCCGCTGCTCCCCTGAGGGTGTAGCGTGAAATTCTTTCTTCTCGCGGCGTTCGCAGCGTTTGTACGACGCAACGAGGTACTTCTTTTCTTCACTCTTCCCGCTGCTTCCCTGCGGACATAGCGTGAAATTCTTTCTTCTCGCGGCGCTCGCAGCATTTGTACGACGCAACGATGTACTCTTATTCTTCGCTCTTCCCGCTGCTCCCCTGCGGGCGCAGCGTGAAATCCTTTCTTCTCGCG
>JADZFY010000079.1 GCA_020854215.1 Chitinophagaceae bacterium
AGCAGAAGCTATGAACAGCAAAATACAACGATTTATTGCAGCCAATTACGGAGTAAGGGACAAAGACTTCTTCCTGTATAGATTAGCCAGATACTACTCCTAGCACCTCAAATTATTAATTAGCCCTAATTACTATTTGGATGTGCTTGAGGAAAGCCCGAAGGGCTAAAATAAAAGATCCGGCACATCAAGATATTAATTAGCCCGTTTTTTTCCGCTTCTTAACATACGATTATCGAAATGGCAGCATCAGGATACAATAGACCACAACGGGCGGGAGCATTCCAAATTGTCGCCGGTTTGTGGAGACACAAACCGGGGCGCCTTCCGTGGGCAGTGTCTCCACTGCCCACGATTAGAGCGACAATTCGGAATGCACCACAACGCGCTTCACGCTTGCCACTTTAGCATTAGTTGTTTAGCTTTATAAAAACAAATGGGAATGAGACAGTACAGCACCTCCACCTTGTGGTTTATGCGTAGTTACCTTTTTTGCATTGTACTCTTGTTCTCCTGCTCCACCACTAAACAGCCGGTTGAAGTAACGGGTGCTTCAGCACAGGAAACCGCGCAAGCCATTGCGGAAGATCACTGGATATTTATTGCCAACTATGCCAACCCCCAGCGGGGACAGTCGAGAGTACTCACTTCGCGCTATTCAGTGATATTGAAAAAAGATACGCTCAGTTCTTCGCTACCCTATTTTGGCCGGGCATATACGGCTGTTATAGGCGAAAGCACCAGTCCGCTGGATTTTACCTCCACCCGTTTTTCCATAGACAAAGACGACAACGGTAAGGGAAGGTGGAAACTAAATATTAGGCCGGACGACAAGCGGGAAATTCAATCGTACAGCTTCACTTTCTATACTAACGGATCAGCACAACTGAATGTACAGCTAACCAACAGGAGTGCCATAAGCTTCAATGGCAGCGTAATGCCCATCAGAAAATAAAAACCCGTATATGAAGTTTATTATTTCAGGAACAAGTGTAACAACTCTTCCTGAAATGCCTCCCCTTTATCTTTATTGTACCATTTTTGCAGCGCTGTTTTCATTTCATCAAAAACAGCATTTTCTGCGTGTAGTTTCAGAAACAGTTGCTGCGCGTCTTTGGGTCTGGGGCCCCAACGAAATAAATCTTCACCATTTTCATTCTTCACAATCAGGATGGGGATGGATTTGCTGCCGTTTGTGAGGTATTGCGTAATTCTGTGAGGCGGGCTGTCGCGCAACTCATACGAAACAGCTATAAGCGGATTCAATGCTGCCGTCATTTCCATAAAGGGAACGGTATGTGCTGCATCACCGCACCAGGGTTCGGTAATGATGATCCACGATTGAGGTTTTTCAATTCCCGTGATGAACTCCTGCAGCCGGGGGCTGAGTACACCATGTTTTAGCCAGCGGTTTAGACGCGACCAATTCAGGCGGGTGTACTCCAAATAATCAGGCTGGTTATAAGGACCTTCGGGGTTGGCGCTATTCAAAATCTGATTAAAATAATCCAGGTAGGATTGAAAATTCATACCATTTAAAGATTTGATACCCGGCGAAGATAGCCATAAACACCAATTGGTCATATTCAAACCTTGGTGTACAATTCTGAAACACAACGTTAACCTGTGTTATCAAAAAACAATATCCTCCTGGAATTATTACCAGCGAAGGAGATGAGATGCAGTTAACTACTGTTCTTCTATATATTTCCGATTTCGCTTTTAAAACCCGGGTATTCTTCTTCATTTAGGAACCGGGATTGAACGAGTGGGTACCTATCTATACTGACCGGGTAATCCAACTGGTGTAGCGGTAATTTGAAATCGGGCTTGAATCTGCTGCCTACTATTGCTGTACTTTCTTTAAACAGCGTGCAATCATTTCCACTGCCTCGTCTATTGTTTCTTTCTTCGTCCGGAAAGCTAAAATGGCCATTCGTATCACAAACCGTCCATCAATAACCGAAGAGCTTAGAAAGACCGATCCGTCTTTGTGTATTTCATCCATAAGTTGCCGGTTTTGCCTGTCTGTGTCTGTTGGAAACGGATACCAAAAATAACTTACGGATAAATCAGGCTCCGGGCCTGTATAAAAGCCGAGTTCATCGAGTTTATATCGAAAGTATTTTACCAGAATTAATTTTTCTTCCAGACAGGAAAGAAAAGGCGTAATACCATAAAATTTTAATGGAAGCCAAACTCGAAGCCCTCTAAAATGTTTGGTGAGTTCGGGAGAAAGGTTGGCGGGGCTTTTCAGCAGTTCTTCATTGTGTCCGTCCTGCATATAATTAGCAGTATAGTAATGGGAGTGCAGCACCGCATCGCTGTCTTTAACCAATACCGCCCCTACACCATAGGGTAGAAATAATCCTTTGTGCGGGTCAATAATCAATGAATCCGCTCTCTCAATTCCTTTGAATAAATTCTTTTTAGACGTGAGAATAAAGAAGCCACCATAAGCAGCGTCTACATGAAACCAAAGCTTGTGTTGGGCAGCAACATCTGCAATATCATTCAGCGGATCAACTGCTCCTGTATCTGTAGTGCCGGCTGTGGCTACAACCAGAAATGGCCTCAATCCGGCAGCCTCATCTTTTTCTATTATCTCATTTAATTTTTTGGAAATTATCCGGTGCTGACTGTCTAACGGAATGTACCGGATAATAACATCCTCTAAGCCAATAATGCGCAATGCTTTTTGGGTAGAGTGGTGTACCTGTTCGCTCAGGTAAACAACACTGGAAGTAATTTGATCGTTTTTGATTTGATGTTTATCTCTTGCTGCGGTCAACGCAATTAAGGTGGATACAGACCCTCCGGAATTTAAACATCCTACAGCGCTATCCGGAAATGAAAAAATACGCTTTAACCAATTAACCACTTCGTTTTCCATGGCTGCAGCACCCGGTGAGGCGAAGTAAGCACCGGAGAAGGGATTAGTAACAGCAACAATAAAATCGGCAAGTGCAGCGGCAAACACGCCGCCGCCCGGAATATACCCTAAATGTTTTGGCGATGCAGCATTGATTCCGGTTTCGGCAACTTCTTTTTGATATTGTAACAGTAACTGATGCAGTGGGTATTTATCATTATTAATAGACAGGTCGCCTACTGCGTTTTGACGAAAGGCGTTTACCTTGTTCAGTCCCGAAATAAATTGATTGGCGTAAACCGCAACCTGGTGTATCATTTCTGTTCTGTCTGCTTCACCCGTATCCAGTTCGCGGGAAGAAATGGCAAGCTTTTCCAGTTCACCAATAATCGCTTCGATGTTCATGATAAAAGCGGGTTAATCCAAAGGAGTATTTAACGTAATTGAAATTCTGTTCCAACCATTAATCGCCACTACAGACATGATTACTGCAGCCAGTTCCTTATCTGTTAAATGCTTCCTTGCCTGTTCATAAATTTCGTCAGACACAGGCCCGTTCGCGATTA
>JADZFY010000080.1 GCA_020854215.1 Chitinophagaceae bacterium
AATGTAATGATCGGCGGACAGGCAGGAATTGTGGGTCATATCACGGTAGCCGATGGGGCCCGAATTAACGCACAAAGCGGCGTCAGTAAATCTATTAAACAACCAAAAGCAGCCGTTACCGGCTCCCCTGCCTATGATTACACAAGCACGCTTCGAAGTCAGGCTATTTCGCGAAAGTTGCCTGATTTTGAGAAAAGAATCCGCGAACTGGAGCAGCTGGTTAAACAACTGCTCGCAGAGCGGGTATAATATAATTCCGATATACTCTGCGCTAAACATTCAGCTTACCTCGTTCATCCCTATCTTTGTCCGATAACAAAAAGGAATAATGAACGCAAACTTCAATCCGGATAAACAGCATACACTCAAATCAACAGTCAGTATTTCCGGAACGGGATTACACACAGGTATTAATGTAGATATGATTTTGAATCCTGCTAATGCCGGCTTTGGAATCCAGTTTCAACGCATTGATCTTGCCGGGCAACCCATCATCAAAGCAGATTGCGATTTAGTGACCGACACATCGCGAGGTACAACTCTTGAAGATAAAGGAGCGAAAGTGAGTACAGTGGAACACATACTGGCAGCATTGGTAGGGATGGGTGTGGACAACTGTCTTGTTGAGATCAACGGCCCGGAAATTCCTATTATTGACGGCAGCTCAGCTCCTTTTGTGGAAATTATTGAAGAGGCAGGCGTGCTGGAGCAGGAGGCTGCGAAGTTATGGTATACGATTGACAGCAATATTACCTATTACGATGAGGAGAAAAGGGTAGAAATGGTGGCGATGCCCGCAATGGAATACCAGGTTACAACGCTTATTGATTTTAACAGCCCTGTACTTGGCACTCAGCACGCAGGACTAAAACACCTCAAAGAGTTTAAAACGGAAATTGCACCCTGCCGCACATTCAGTTTTTTACATGAACTGGAAATGCTGTTGGATAATAATCTCATTAAGGGTGGCGATATCAACAACGCAATTGTAATAGTAGATAAGCCGGTGAGCGAGCCGGAAATGGAACGACTGGCCAAAGCATTTGGCAGGGAAAAAATGGAAGTAATTAGCGGTGGTTATCTCAATAATCTGGAATTGCGTTTTCCCAACGAGCCTGCCCGTCATAAATTGCTGGATATTGTGGGTGATCTTGCACTTATTGGCACACCCGTAAAAGCGCATATTATTGCTAACCGACCCGGGCATTCGTCTAACGTTAGTTTTGCAAAAAAAATAAAACAGCACATCAAAGCCAACAAACACATGATGGATGTGCCCATATACGACCCTAATCAAACACCAATCTATAACACGCAGCAAATTGAAAAAACACTTCCTCACCGTTATCCTTTTTTGCTGGTTGATAAGATCATTGAGCTTACCGATACCCGAATCGTAGGCATTAAAAATGTAACCTTCAATGAACCATTTTTTGTAGGCCATTTTCCCGGTAATCCGATTATGCCCGGTGTTTTACAAATTGAGGCGTTGGCACAAACCGGAGGTATTCTGGCTATTAATGCATTACCTCCCGGAGAATATGACACCTATTTTGTGAAAATGGACAATGCACGCTTTCGGTTAAAAGTAGTTCCCGGCGATACCATGCTGTTAAAAATGGAGCTTATTGCACCCATACGCCGGGGAATGTGCGAAATGCAGGGCACCGTTTATGTGGGGAATAAGATTGCTACCGAGGCTACGCTGATGGCACAATTAGTGAAGCGTCAATGATGGATATTATCTTTTCCGTAATTTTGTTTCCGTCAGGAAAAACGCCTGACGTTTTTTATATATATGTACATTGCAACCGCGAATACACCGAACCAGAAATAAGCATCAATGATTCATCCTCACACGTATATTCATCCTAATGCCAAACTGGCTACCAATGTAAAAGTTGACCCTTTTACCGTAATCCATCATGATGTTGAGATTGGAGAAGGTACCTGGATCGGTAGCAATGTAACCATTATGGAGGGCGCAAGAATTGGCAGAAACTGTCGCATATTCCCCGGGGCTGTTATCTCTGCTATTCCGCAGGATTTGAAGTTTGAAGGAGAATATTCTACAGTTGAAATTGGCAACAACACCACTATCCGCGAATTTGTAACCATTAACCGGGGTACCAAAGAAAGGGGTAAAACCACCGTGGGAGATAATTGTTTGATTCAGGCATATAGTCATATTGCTCACGATTGCTCTATAGGTAATCATTGTATTATAACGAACAATACACAAATGGCAGGACATGTGATCATGGGCGACTGGTCTATTCTCGGCGGCATGTGTGCTGTTCATCAGTTTGTGAAAATTGGCGCTCATTCGTATGTGGGTGGTGGCTCGCTGGTGGGTAAAGATGTTCCGCCGTTTATTAAAGCCGGCCGTCAACCGCTCAGCTACGCAGGGGTTAATTCTATTGGGCTAAAACGCAGAGGATTTACCATTGACAAGATCAATCATATTTTAGATATCTACAGAACCATTTTCAATAAGGGTTTAAATACTTCACAGGCAGTTGAAATCCTGGAAGAAGA
>JADZFY010000081.1 GCA_020854215.1 Chitinophagaceae bacterium
ACCAACCATATACGCTCCCATTAGTTTTTGAATTTGTCCTGCAAAATAGTGAGCGGCTTCCGTTACCCGTTCTCTCAGTTTGTGCTTAAACCTAATAAGAATGATGCGGGAGTATGGAGGATAATGAAACCTTTGCCGGTTATCAATTTCATATCTGAAAAATGCCGCATAGTCGTGCTGCTGAATAAAAGGAAGTACCGGATGTCTGGTGTTTGCCAACTGAATCAGCACCCTGCCTTTCCCGTCTTTTCGCCCCGCACGCCCGCTCACTTGCTCCATGAGTTGAAATGCCCTTTCATTAACCCGAAAATCTGCAAAGCTTAAGATGCTGTCTGCATCCAAAATACCTACTAAACTTACGTGCTCAAAATCCAGCCCTTTTACTACCATCTGGGTTCCAACCAAAATATCAATGCGTTGCTGTTCAAACAACTGAATGAGGGTGTCATGTGCATGTTTTCCTTTAACGGCGTCTATATCCATACGGGCTATTTTGGCGTTGGGAAAGGATTCACTCAGGAACTCTTCAATTTTCTCCGTACCAAAATTTCGCTGAACAAAATTATGGCTGCCGCATGCCGCACATGTGGTAACACCCGGATAGTTTGTTCCGCAGTAATGGCAAATAAGTTTGTTGCTCAACTTATGATAAGTAAGACTAACATCGCAGTGGGTGCATTGGGGTATCCATCCGCAAACGGCACACACCTGGTAGGGTGAATAGCCCCGACGGTTTTGAAACAGAATGATCTGCCTGTTTTGTGCCAACGCCGCTTCCATGGCTGCTTTCAGTTGAGGCGAAATAATAACCTTCGACTGATCTTTCTTTATTACCTGCCTGGTATCAACAATCTCAATCTCGGGAAGCATAACGCCACCGTATCTTTCATTCAAAGTAACCAATCCATATTTTCCATATAACGCATTAAAATAACTTTCCATGGAGGGAGTTGCACTGCCCAACAATACTCTTGCACCAAACAGCGATGCATAATATATGGCACTATCCCTTGCATTGTAACGGGGTGCCGGATCATACTGCTTAAATGAAGTATCGTGCTCCTCGTCAACAATAACCAACCCAAGTTGAGTAAACGGAAGAAAAAGTGAGGAACGGGCGCCAAGTATGATCTTTAGTTCTCCGGTTTTGATTTTATTCCAAATTTCTACCCGCTCATTCTGACTGAACTTGCTGTGATAAATTCCTATATATCCCCCGAAATGCTTTTGCAGTCTCCGAATAATTTGTGAAGTAAGTGCAATTTCGGGAAGCAGGTACAATACTTGTTTTCCCGTGCTTATTGCCTGCTCCATCAATTTAATATAAATCTGGGTTTTTCCGCTTGACGTAATGCCGTGTAACAGGCAAACGGGGATTTCTTTAAACAGATCATTTAAACTGTCTAACGCATCCTGTTGGGCAGGGCTAAGACTAAAATCAACATTGATATTTTGCGGAAGATAACGAAGACGATCCACGGCGCGTTGCTCGAGCCATAATATATTTTTATCTACTAAACCTTTCAACAATGCATCAGACGAACCCGTTTTTTTAAGGAGTGATGATTTAATGACTTCTCCCTCTGTTTTTGTGAGATGTATATAACCAAGTAACAAATCCAATTGCTTTGTTGCTTTGCCCCATTTATTCAACAACTCCGCCAGCACAGTTTCGTCATTGTATTTTGGGTTAAGAATTACATAGGTTTCCTTTTTTGCATTGTAATAATCTTTTAGTGCCTCCCACACATAACACACTTTCTTTTCTATCAAACGTTTGATCACCGGGTAAACATGCGAAACATCGAGCAACTGTTGCACTTCAGTTAGTCGGAGTTCCTTTTTGATATGGAGTGCTTCTGCAATCAGGTATTCATCGTTATCCAGCGCAGTAAAATCATCGCCATATTCTTCGTTGCAAATCAAAACAGTTTCACTGCTCAGCTTAAAATAGGAGGGTAGTGCAGCAGCCATTACTTCACCTTCGCTGCACATATAGTATTGGGCAATCCATTCCCACAATTTCATTTGCTGTGCAAACACTATCGGTTCTGAATCCAGCACATTTAAAATATCCTTCGGGTCGAACGCAGCCGGTTTATCAGGATGCAGGCGTTTAATGAGACCTGCATATTTTTTATTTTTTCCCAGAACAACTTCCACCCTACATCCCACCTTTACCTGATCTACCCATTGAATGGGTATCTTCCAGGTGTAATTTTTGGGTAGGGCTAAAGGGATAATGATCTCTGCGAAGAGAGGGGGCCCGGTCTGCCTGTCTGAAAGTGTATGTCCTGTATCTGTATCCATATTCCAATTCCCGAAGTGTACCCGAAGACTTCATTGTCAATAGTTAAAGATAGGACAATAATAGACAGTTCTCCTTCACTTGGACTAGTCGTTTTATCACATATATTGTTTGTGTTCGACAAAAAATCTTTAGTGAGTGAGATATATAAATTCTATATTTACACTACTTTACCCGCCTTCGTCTATGAATAAAAAGCATTGCTGGTTAGATCTGAATTTACCCGAATTAAAATTTGACTATTATAACATTTTTACTTCCGACAAATTCACTGATTGCCGAGCAACGTGAATCTACTGTTTCGCTACTGACAATATAGCAAAGTGATTATCGTTTCTCATTTATACAATAATTTATGAAAATTTCCTACATAAAGGAATTAGATGGTGTTAGGGGATTGGCAGCGTTAATGGTCATGTTCTTTCACTTTTTTTTCAGATTAGAAACAAACGATACGTTTTTATTGACAGTAAGAGAGTTAAGTTATTTTGGGGAAACGGGCGTTTCTTTGTTTTTTGTTTTGTCGGGGTTTCTCATCACACGTATTCTAATAAACACGCGTGATAGTGAACGCTTTTTCTATCATTTTTATCTGCGTAGATCACTTCGCATCTTTCCCTTATACTATTTGTTTCTGGCAGTATACTATTTTCTATTTCCAATAGTTAAACAGGTGGCACATGAGCCGTTTTCAATGCAAATTCCGTATTGGTTCTACATGCAGGATTTCGCACTTACGTTCAACTGGAAGGCTGAAGGACCCGGACATTTTTGGTCATTAGCTATAGAAGAACACTTCTATTTGTTTTGGCCCCTTCTGGTATACTATTTAAATACTAAGAGGATCACATACGTCATAATTGGCATAATTGTAGTATCACTTATAACCCGCGGATGGTTGATCAGTAGCAATTATGAATACCGGTTCTTTACGTTTTCAAGAATAGATGAATTGGCGATGGGCGCATTGCTCGCCGTACTGGAGGTAAAAGGAAAACTGAAACAGGTAAAACAAAACAAACGACTGTTTCTTCTGCTTTTCATAATAAGCTCCATCCCCTTGCTTCTTTTCTGGCAGAGGCTTACCGGGACCGCCGGAAGTTTCTTTTTCAAGTTAACCAGGTTTTTGATAATAGGAGTTGCTTTTTTTTCATTTATCGGATATGTAATTACAGCCAGCCATGCGCTCTTTATTAAAAGAGCATTGCGTTCAACGCCCCTTGTGTACACAGGAAAAGTAAGCTACGGATTGTACGTCTATCACCCCATTTGTTTCTGGATGACCAAACAGATTTTAAAAACCGGCAATCATGGATTAGATATGGTCGCGTGCTTCGCAACGACATTTATTATTGCTTCAGGTAGCTATTTTTTGTTTGAGAAGCGATTCCTGAATTTAAAAAAGTACTTCGAATATAGACCTGCTAAGCATCAAAACACTACCAACGATTTAGCGTTGAATCCCGCCGTTACCTCAGCTAACTTTTCAAAAGGTGAAGAGTAACTACTTGGCGTGTGAACCAAACCTTCGCCTCAGAGACAAAAAAGGTCGTTCTACAGCATAATATGAAATAAGGGCAAGGCATATTGTAAGAACAATGGTAAGTAAAATAGCAAAAGGACCTTTTTGCGGCACATAAAACCCAATGATTTTTATTGAAACCCAATGAAAAAGATATAGTGAGTAGCTGAGTTTGCCAATATACACGATAAAACGCCCTTCTATCCATCTTTTAATACCAGTTCCCGAGTTTTGAAACAATAAGGCAGGCACAATCATAGAGAAAGCTATTCCCTGAAACGAATATTTTAGCGTATTCTGAAACAACTGAGAAGGAATAATTTCGACTAACGCTAACAACACAAAGGACAATATAAATAACGATCGTGAACTAAGATACTTTTTGTATAACGGTGCAGCATACCGGTATATGAGCAATGCGGATACACAACCAAATAAGATTGAATCTCCCCGGTTATGCGTGGTGTAATAAATTATTTTACGTACTTCTGACAGATTGGAATTTCGAAAAAATTCAATAAACCGGGAAAGTAGAAACAAAATCAACAATATACCTAGAAAATAAAGCAGCTTATTGTTGGTGTCGCTAAATAAAATCAGAAACAAAACCGGGTAAAACAGGTAAAAGTGCTCTTCAACAGAAAGCGACCATAAAATTTCAGAAACCAAAGGATAGCCAGCAGACAGTAATACCGGTTTAAAGTACACCAGATAATAATTAGTGAAGTAGAATAATCCGGAAAAAATATCCGGAAAAATTATCTTTTTGCCTGACGACAAAATAAACGTAACGGTAACGGCCAAAAAAAACAATAAAGCAGGGTAGAGCCGGAACACACGCCTGAGATAAAAATCCTTTAATGATATTGAATTCCTTTTACGAAACTCAACAATCAACAGTTTGGTAATCAAAAAACCACTGACAAAGAAAAATAGGGTTACGCCTAACAACGCAACCCTTATCAGGTCTCGGTACAGGTGTCCAATTATCACCAACAAAATTGCATATCCTCTAAACCCATCTAAAAATGGAACATAACGGTTGTCTGGCTTCATAAAATCTTTAAGTCTGTTTTCAACAATCCCTACTATTAACAAATATTGTACACGCCAGAGCCACCGTTGGGCGAGCCCATCTACAAAAGTGCAAGATAGATTTTGCCTCTTTTATATCCAATGTCAACAGCCAAACGTGATATTTTAAATCTTTCCGTACAATAATACTATCGCTTAACTATTTTAATAACTTTTGTTGTCTGATCTTTCCATCCGGATATCCTGAGGAAGTAAATTCCGGGGGCAATTTTGCGGGCATTTGTATTCAGCTTCCTCTCATTCCTGCCCTTTACAAGCCCCCTCAATTCCTGATCAAATATGGAATGACCTGCTACGTCTAATAATGCAACCTCCAGTTTGTCAACCGGTGCTCTAAGCGATAGCTGAACCATAATATCATCAACAATTGGCACAGGAAATACCTTCAACGATTCCTTATTCGACTCATCCATACCCGAATTCAAAACAACATCGCTAACCGAAGACGTATTTTCATTGCTATTATTTGCCGATTTTCTGCGGGGAGATTGCCCTCCACCACTTCCATTAATCGAAGGCACGGCATTAATAGAAATACTATTGAGAATGGCGATCCCTCCCGGAGCCGTAGTCTTTACTGTAATGAAAACTCGCCCCTGGGCGTCAGGTTCCACATCATTAATTTGAACCGTATTTTGCGAATTGTTTACTGCGTTTATGGATACCGACTTTCCTCCTATGCTATATTCACTCAGCAATGGAATTCCAAGGCGGTTATCGCAACTTGCAAAGAAAACAAAGTTATAGCGATCTCCGAAACTCAGTCCATCAATCATCAACTGCGCACTCTCTGCATACAGAGAATAGTAAAACTCCTTCATCACGTTATCAGGTACAGGTCCGGAGTTATTTCCTGTTGTCATTCCCCAGTTATTAAATCCACTAAAATTACTCACCACAGAAAGATTGATCCCTGTATACTGATTATCATCATTTACGAGGTTCGCGAGTTTATATCCATTGTACAATAAATCCGTATTGTTCCATGGGGCGGGTTGCGGAGCAATTCCGTCATTAAACTTGATATTCACTGCGTACTTAATAGTAGCTGCACCCAGATAGTCAGTAAAGTCGGAATATTCGGAGCCGGCAACAGCCCTCACCTTATAATAATACACGGTTCCTCCCTGTAATCCTGCGTCCGTAAACGTAAATACATTTCCCGGAATACTGCCAGGCAGCTTCGAATAAGTGCCGTTGGGAGTGTTTGAACGCCACACTTCAAAACCTGTTACATTTGTCGTATTAGACTTCCAGGAAAGGCTGATCGAATTTCGGGTACTGCCTGACATATTCAAATTTGTGGGAGGAAGTATAATGCCTTCATCATACTCCTGGATAACCATTGCATTAATTGCAGCTAATTTGTTCAAATCGGCATTTACCACTACATCAATTTCGCCATCTTGGTTAGCGGTTAAACCATTAATCTTTGCTGTAAAACTACTATTCCCCAAAGGATCTAATGAAACCGTTATTCCTCCGGCTGTAAAATGAGTCCCTGTTGATGCACCCGTATTTACCCTGCTGTTAAAAAAGACTAAGTTGTATTGCTTGTTATCACTTAAACCGAATATCCTGATTGTCTTTGAGGGACGCGATGCCGTTACCGTAAAATTATATCCTGTCATCATCACGCTGTCGGGGAAGACACCCGAATTATTTCCGGTAACCACTCCATTGTTTGTTTGCGGCCAGCTTTGCAACAATTTAACCCCCAGGGGTGTAGTCACTCCGGTTTCATCTTTGAGGTTAGAGAGTGTTGTATTTGCCGGCACTTGAACAGCTATCGCTTGCGTAGCATTGAAACTATTCCAGGGCATGAAGCTTATTGGATAGTCTTTGTTGTTAAAATTCACATACACGGAGCTTATATACTTATCCGTTACCGTGATCTTTATCGTTTTTGACGAGATTGTTCCATGCTGGTCCTTTGCCTGAATGGAAACACCTTCATAGGTTCCGATATGCGACCCCGTCGGGGAAAGTTGCATGACTCCGTTACCGCCACCGTTATCGGTAAATGTAACGAACGGAGGTAAATTGCTTGCGGACAGTGTTATCAGATCGCCCAGATCATCCGTTGCGATAACGTTTACTGTCTTGGAATTTCCACTTTTTGCAAAAATATCATCGAGGGATATAACAGGTCCGCGGTTAGGAATGATTACCTGAACGATAAAAGAATTTGATCCGCCATTGTCATTCACTGCTCTAACCAGGTAATAATAAGTATGATTCCCCGAAACAGAATTGTCCACGTAAGATGTATCATTCTTATTATTAGCACCCGGATTCAGCAACACATAGCCCCCAGTGCGGGAGCTTGACCGGTACACCTCATTTCGCACAGCATTATATGCCATATTTGTCCAGGTTAATTTAACAGCATTTAAACTGTTAACAAAAACACCTGATAAATCCTTCGGCTTTACAGGAACAGTTCCGTCATTCGGATCTACCACATCTGCGTGGGTAACTTTGAGTATAAAGGAAGCAGTGTCCTTGCCGTTCCTGCCGTCGTTTGCAAAAGCCGTTATCCGATATTCACCCTCATCGCCGTTTTTGGGAGCAAAAGCAAGCATTGCCGACCGGTTTGAAGCCGAAATTGTGGTAGTGAATTTTGGCAATCCGCCAAAATTCCATGCCAATTGATCGCCTGCATCATTATCTGTCGCAGAAAGATTAATCTGCAATGTAGCCGTTTCCTGAACGGTTGCGTTCGGAATTGGGGCAATGTCCGGCACATAGTTATCATTTACTGTGAGTTTAAACTGTGCGGTATTCATATCCCCGTCTGGGTTAGATGCAGTTACAGATATATTATTGTAAACCCCTGCATCAGAAATAAGCGGTGAAAACGTTATCGTTCCTTTTCCATTACCGGTCTGGTTAAACACTGCAAACGCGGGAAGATTGCTAACCTGCAGATTAATTACTACCGGAGAACCCGACGTGGCTTCCACATTTAGCAGCAATGTTGAACCATACCGCATATATACGTTTTCGATAGGAACAACCGCTGGAACTACCCCCAGCGTTCTGGCGTCATCCTCATTACTGTAGGATGAACTTCCTCCATCTCCGACTGATCTCACTTTGTAAAAAAACAGTGAACTCGGATACAAATCTTTATCATTAAAACTGGTAGTAGCTGGTGGAAGTGTTGCCAGCAAAACATAATCGCTATTTCCATTGAAAGAGCGATATAGCTCGATACCGGTAGCGTTGACCGCATTATTTACCCATGCAACTTTTATCGTAGATTTATTTACGCCCACTGCGGTTAACCCCGATGGCGGTGCCGGTGCAGGTGGTGCATTCAATGTGGTGGCACTGGCAAAAAGATCGCCCAAAACACTTCCCGGGAGTGTTTGTTTGGATACCCCGGGCCCCTCATACCGTACTACTATTGATTCGGCGCCGGTGGCCTCAAAAAACCCTACTCGAATAGCATGTACGCCAGCACTGAGTGCTACCTGTCCGGGGATTTCATTCGCCGCTCCATGTAATCCGTCATTATTCACTACCAGGTTGTTATCAATATACAGGAGTGAGCCGTCGTCAGACTGCAGGTAAAAGGTATATGTGCCTGTGTTAATAATATTAATAAATCCATCAAACTTTACGGCAAAATTATCCTGCCTCATCTGCATGCCCAACTCGATCGCATTAACCCGACCGGTTTTAAGCGGTGTCATCGTATTGAAGTCAGGCACAGCTCCCATACCTGTTTTTTCATAATACGCATAACTTATTCCGGGTCCAGACTTGTCAAAAGCCGACTCACCGTATTGATTAATAGCTCTGATTTTGTAATAATATGTTGTGGCTGACGCAACCAATGAATCTGAAAAGCTTGTTGTATTTGCAGGCAATACAGCAATCGTTACGAAACCACCTAAAGGATCTGTTGAACGGTAGAGTTCAAAAGATTTTTCATCATTACTGTTATCGTTCCATGAAAGATTGATTTGCTTAAACGATACCGCAGCAGCATTCAAATTGGTAGGCTTTGAAGGAGCAGTTCCTGCAGGAGGCTGAGGCGGATCAACAAAAGCGGAGTCGGGAATGGGAGACAGTGTACCACTCCAACCTCCCCCATTCGTTTTCTTCCACGAAATGCTCATACTTGCCCCACCACCCTTTTGAAAATAGGTGATCGCAATAGGATAAACGCCTGCATTCAAATACATGGAAGAACTGGAAACCGGAGTATTACTATGCAATCCATCATTATTGACAATAGCCGTACCAGTATGACTATACGTGGAGAGGTACATCTTGCTTCCGTCATCCGAACTGGTGCTAAACACATAATAATCAGAGGTAGGAATTCGAATATATCCCTCCCATAGAAATCCGTAGTTCTCTGCCTGACTTGCATTGGCGAGAGTAACATTGGGTACTACCCCGTTAGAGATAGGGGTGAGTAAATTAAAATCCGGTAGATTATCCCAGGTTCCTGTATAGTGCTTGAACGTTAATCCTTTGGCAAGAGGCTGTGCCGTTACCTGATTGCTTGGCGCTGATTTATTACCGGCTATATCCAAAGCCTTAACTGTTAAATTATAAGAATTACCATACACTAAACCATAAACGGTATATTCCGTTTCCGTAGTAACATAAGACTTTACACCATTTACATAGACTTCATAATGATCCAGCCCCACATCATCAGTTGACTCATCCCAGGCAAGAGAAACATAATTGCGCGTTGTTCCGGTAACGTGCAAGTTACCCGGGGCTGTTGGTGGGTTGGCGTCCTTTTGAGTAGTGGCTGAAGCTTCATTGGAAGGTGCAGAAGCTGCTGTGTTATTCACTGCCCGTATCAAATAATAATACTTTACTCCCGGAGTTAACCCCTCTTTAACAAATGAAAAAACATCGGGATTTACAAGACTTACAAACTGATATGGACCCCCAGATTGCGTTGCCTGGTATATCTCAAAATGCGTTTGTGGATACACAGGACTTGGATTACTGCTCCAATTTAACTTCAATGAGGTAAACGAAAGCGGAATCGCAATAAGATTTGTAGGCGCATCGGGCTTATTTGGACCATTTGCATTAACAACTGTAAAGGGATCACTAAAGGCGCTCGCGCAACCCACCTGTTCTGTAACCTGCACCTTATAGCTACCTATGCCTACATTGTTCAACGTATTAGTGGAACTGAGTGTAGTTGTATTTCCTACTTTCTCCCACTTATAAGTCATATAGTTACTGGGAACCGCTAAGGTTACGGTTGTTTTGCCATCGAGTGATGGTAACACATTACTGGCTAAACCACCCACTGTTATAGTTGGAGGTACCGTTCCTGTTTTATATTTTATCTCTACCGGAATAGGGGACCAATCCGACCACGTTGCTCCTTTCCGTATACGGCAATCATAAATTCCAATATCAGTTATGGTTAGCGTGTTTGATGTATTCCCCAGACCGGTAAGCAATACGCCGTTTTTTCGCCACTCGTATTGATCAAACCCGGCAGATACGCCAATCGTCGTATTTATTGACCCTGGGCCGGTATTACAAAATTCTGTTCTGCCATATAGTGGCCACGGATTAGCTTTATTTGCCCTACTCAGATAGGGAAAATAATCGGGTTCGCTCCATGCGGCATACCAGGAACCATGTCCCAAATTGGGATACTCCGTGTATGTAAAGTTAGCGCCGGCGTTGTCCGCAACACTTTTTAAATATTGAGCCGAAATAGGGCTGGGATTTTGATCCAGAGCGCCCTGAAATAGCCAAATAGGAGTGAACTTGTTATCCGTTATGATACTATTAAAAACGGAGGAAGCATTACTAATAGGCAAACAAGCAGCAACCAACTTGGGATACGATTCAAAAAATTTCCAACTGGCAAACCCGCCCGCCGAGAGCCCGTCCACAGATATCCGAAAGGGGTCAACGTGAACCTCCGGTATGAGAAAGTTTTCCACCAATTCCTTCACATATTGTCGCTTTTCAGACTCCCAGGTATTGTTAGCGTCTGTTGACTGAGGATACAGCAGAAACCCATTAAACTTTCCGTTATCCACTGCATCCCTATGCATTTGTCCGCCATGGTATAACTGATACTCGTTATCATATAACGTACCCCATTCACCCCTGCCATGAAAAAACACAAACAACGGATATTTTGTGTTGCCGGATGCGTCATAATTTTTAGGCCATTTCAACCGAAATGGAATTCCTTTATAAATATAGGATTTGAATGAGCTTGTATTAAAGTTAACCCGATTCTTCTTCACCCATTTCGCAACCGTACCAAACGCCGGCTCTAATGGAGGATTGGCAGGATTATAAACTACAATGGGGTCATTGGGATCAAATACAGACTGCCCCTGTGCGGGAAAAAACATTCCTGCAATCAAAAATGACAGACAAACTCCAACTAATTTGTGTGCGAACTGGCTCATATTAATGCTTTTGTAACTTACTTGCGGTTCCAGGGAGGAGATTGGCTTAGAATTAGAATATTCCGGTGTTTATTATCTCAGAAAAAAGAATGATTCGTCCGGACTTTATTCAACAAAGATTTACGAAAAAAAACTTATAGAGGTTTGTCAACAGACAATTGGAAGAAAAACGGATGTCTAAGGGATTACCTGACATCCGGAAAGGACTGCAAGGTATAAAAGTATTTTTGATAATACAATACCATTACGAAGGTATTTTATTTACATTTAATCTTTGCTATGATTGCACCAAAAATTTCGTAATGCCGGTTATCATTTGATACTAAATATGTTGTTTCCCTGTGCAGTATGCCGCCTCATTAATGTTTTTTCCACGATGTTAATTAGAATCCGGAAATTCCTGATGTGTTACCCCCGTTCCATTACAATTGCATTTTCTTCGAGCTGACGGTGCAACGTTCATTACCTTCAGCAAATCATCCACTGCAAAGTGAATTATTTGTTTTCAATGATGATTTACAGGTTTCCTCTTCTGTTATTCCTTTGCTTTTTTCTATTGGCAGACACTTTCAGTCAACCATGCACCGGATTGGGGCAAACGCCTGTAACGGCCTTTCCTGTGTGCGGTACTTCTACATTTACGCAACAAACCGTTCCCCCGTGCGGCGGCCGACAAATTCCCGTTCCGGGATGTGAAAATGACGATGCAGCCTACGGCGACCTTAACCCGTACTGGTATAAATTCACCTGCTTTTCAGGAGGAACACTCGGTTTTTCGATAACTCCTTTTACCGCATCAGACGATTACGACTGGCAGTTGTTTGATATTACCGGACACCAGCCTGATGATGTATTCGCTAACAGGAATTTATATGTTGCGAGTAACTGGTCGGCGAATCCTGGGATTACCGGAACTGCCTCCAATGCCCGATCTTTCACCAACTGCGCCGGATTCGCCTACCCAAACAAAAGCAAAATGCCTAATCTTATCGAAGGACACCAGTACCTGTTGCTGGTAAGTCATTTCACGTCAACCAACCAAAGTGGGTACAAACTCGTTTTTGATGGAGGTTCTGCAAACATTACCGACCCCAAAGACCCGCACCTTTCGGAAGCACGCGCTTATTGCGATGGCACAAATATTATTGTTAAATTAAATAAGAAAATGAGATGCAACTCGCTCGCCTCCGATGGAAGCGACTTTGTGGTATCCGATCCTGCTGTTCGAATTGTTGGAGCATCAGCGGCTGGCTGTCTTGCAGGCTTCGATATGGATTCGGTAATTCTCAGCCTGGATAAACCTCTGCCCGTTGGAAACCATAGCATCATCGTACAAAAAGGAGCAGACAGCAATACGCTTCTGGACAATTGTGACCGGAGCATTTCGGAAGGTGAAAGTATTCCGTTCAACGTACTGCCTGTTTTACCCACGCCGATGGACAGTATATCCCCAACAGGATGTGCACCCAGCATGTTGCAGCTGGTTTTTAAGAAACCCATTCGTTGTAATTCCGTAGCACCCGACGGGAGTGATTTTGTTATTAACGGAATACCTGGCATTGCCATCGCTACGGCTTTCGGAAATTGTAATGAAAATAACAGCAGTAGAATAATTAGTGTAAAGTTTGCGGCACCTGCTACTCGAAAAGGTACATATTCCATAATGTTACGACGGGGAACCGATGGCAACACCCTCATTGATGAGTGCGGTGAAGAAACTCCCGCGGGAAGCGCCCTGGCTTTCAGCATATACGACACCGTATCTGCCCAATTTGACTATCGTATTCTATACGGGTGTAATGCTGATACCGTTGTTTACACGCACAATGGCGCAAACGAGGTAAATTCATGGACATGGTTTTTTGATAATGCCGCATCGGGAAACGGAAGTCAGATTCAAAAAATCTATTCGGTTTTCGGCCATAAGAATACATCTCTTGTTGTTTCCAATGGTGTTTGTAATGACACCACATCTGCTGATATCGTTTTGGATAATGAACTTAGAGCAGATTTTATTGCTCCCGAATTTATTTGCCCAAGAGATACTACTCAATTTAAAGACGCCAGCATAGGCAATATAACGAGTTGGACCTGGAGCTTTGGAAACAATGTAAAAAGCCTGCTTAAAATACCGCCCGCCCAACAATACCCTGCACCCTTAACAGATGTAGCGTACAATATTCAACTGACTGTTGTGAACAACCTCGGTTGCAAAGACAGTGCTGTTAAAAAAATAAAATTAGTTAGCAGTTGTTATATTGATATTCCTTCTGCTTTTACGCCAAATGGCGACAATCTCAACGATTACCTCTATCCTTTACATGCATACAAAGCCAATAATCTAAACTTTAGTGTGTACAACCTGTACGGACAGAAAGTATTTGAAAGCAGCGATCGTTTTAAAAAATGGGATGGCACTATCAATGGGAAAGCACAGGGTACCGGCACTTATGTATGGAAGCTCGAGTACACCCATGCCGATACCGGACGCAGGTTTAACCTGAAAGGTACCACCACGCTCATCAGGTAAATCATTTGCCTTACAAGATAAATAGAACGCGGCGCACTACATCTGGCATGATATATGAATACTATCGCGTAGCAAAAACATAATGCGTAAACGAACGGATAAGAAATTGTGAATACGGTGCAACATTCCGCAAGCTATTTCGTTTACATTTTATATTACAATAATAACTCTTTCATAATATGAAAAACGCAGATAAATTTTTCTTCGCCTTTGTTGTCATAAGTTACTTAATGCTTTACGGAGCAATGGCCATGATCAGTTAATGGTATATTCTTACCTTTACCCCATGCAATACCACATCAGTTGGACAGCATTCAGGTTTCTTAAAAGTGATTAAATTTTTTTTATGAAGAATATTATTGTGTGTGGCAAGTATACTTTGCTCCTTGCGTTTATTTTTTCTTTGACATTTACTTCTTGTAAAAAAGACAATGAGAAAGAAAATGAACCTACTAAAAAAGAATTGTTATCTAATAAATGGAAGGTCTCCGATGTAAAAAATGCCGACGGCACCAGCGTTATTGATTTCCCTTTTCCGCAGATAATATGCTTGAAAGATAATATTTTCACCCTCAAATCCGATGATAGCTACTCCATTGATGAGGGAGCCACAGTGTGTGACCCATCAACGGCAGGTACAGGAACATGGAGCCTGACCGACAATGAAACAAAAATTAAGTTTACACCCACAACGGGCGAACCTTTAATCTTTGATTTCATTGAAGTAACAGCGGCAAATTTGAAAATTGCCTATACGATTACAAATTCCGGTATACCAACCGCTGACGGTAAGTATACCATTATACTGGTGAAAGCCTAATTAAATAATATTCAAAACACAGGAGTTACCTCGTAAACAGGGCTGAACAAATACGTTTTGCCCGTTTTAATTTCCAAACACCTGATGCGTTTGCGTAACTGATCGCCTCTCCGAAATACTCTGCCGTCATCCGTAGAAAAGGAACCGTTCAGTTCAATTTCTTCCACCAATTTCTTTTCATCGCGCTTCTGATCATAT
>JADZFY010000082.1 GCA_020854215.1 Chitinophagaceae bacterium
AACAGAAGGATGCTGCAGCATAAAATCAATCCGGAATAAATGACTTTCATACATTTAATTTTATCACAGGATGAATAATATCCGCAAGATACTGTAATCAAACGTACAATAGACTCCCTCTCCGGGAGATTACCAGTAGATAACAGGGAGGAGAAATGTCAATCATTTCTCCTCCCTATCCCTTCTGTTACCCCAGGTTATTTTACGGTCAAAGCCTTATCTATAATAAAGTTAAGCTGGATACGGTGTGCGCGGGTTTGATCGTCCGGAGATACCGCAGTGGCCAGTAGTGATTTTATTTTTTTGAGCGAAGCCAGCGCCGCGGCTTTGGACGCATTATCATACGCATTGGATGCTGTACTTGCTGCAATGGCAGATAAGGCTTTTACATACTCGGTTTGCAGGTTTACCCGGTACAGATTGACACTGGTTTTCAGGTCGTCATTAAAACAATACCGATTCAGATCAGACATTATATTTACTGCATTGTAGGTATTGCCGTACAATCCGCTATTGTTGATGCGCTGTAACGTTACCGGGTGTAGTAACTGTGCCAATAGGGAAAGCTGCAAACTCTGGACGGTTGACTGTGGTTTATAATCTTCCGTTGATCCAAAAAAATTAAATCCTCTCCGTTGTTGCTGAAGGTAAGGAAACAACGCGGCGTCTGCATCAAAAACATTGGGAGCAAAAACATACTTGTTCAAAAGCGCCAGTGCTTTGCGTTGCCTATCAGCCGGTACAGGCGCAAAAGGCTTCGCTGTTGCATTTTGCCCGGCAAAGCTCCTGTCAACATATATCCCGCCAATATAACGGCTTAATGCATTTGCCATTTGGCTCCGCTGGCTTTGCAGCATCAGGTACCGTTGGCGTAACTGTTGCCAGCTATGGCCCGGATTGCTGTAGCGCTCTTTTAATTTGGGGATGAGTAGATTCACCAGCTTAAAGCGATCTTCTGCGTAGGTGATCATATCATTACTCATATCATTAATCATAACCCGCGGATCAATACCACCACCCGGCGAGCGCATATCGTCTGCATCATTACCAAAAGCAAGTTGCGGATCTGTGCTGCGTTGGAGTATCCTGTTTAATCCGTCCTCCTCATCTTTTTCTCCAAAAGGCCTGTATCCGTATTCAATGGCCCATAAATCATAAGGACCCGCCTTGGTAGTGTAGTAGTTTCCTTGTTTACTCCGGTCAACACTTACATTAATAGAAGGATAATCCATAACGGAGCCAATCATCCCAATCTTTTCGGTAATGCTTTTATCGTTTACCTGCGCCGGACTAAGCATTTGGCTCGCTTTCATGTTGTGGTTTAATCCCAGGGTGTGACCCATTTCGTGCATGATAAGATAGGTGAGAAACTCCTTATGCATTTCCTTCACTACCTCGGGCTTATTGTCTAATGTTTCCAATACGGTAAGCCCTGTTATATATTGTGCCTGCAATTCACGGGCAAGGCTGCAAAATTGAAGGTGACGCTTGTCGAAGCTTATCTGTGGCACACTATGGCTATCCTCCCATGGACGTTGCACAACGGAAATGCCGGTGCCGCTACCTCCGTTAAAAAGGTCATCGTAGTTTACGGTTCCCGCCCCACTCTTCCACTCCACTGTAATATCTGCTCCAAGTATCTGGCCTGTACGCGGATTAAAGAAACTGGGCCCAATAGCGCCATAACTTGGATAGGCGCTGCTCACCCAACGGATAACATTGTAGCGAACGTCAGCCGGGTCCCAGGTAGCTGTATCCGGCATGATTTTCATTACGATCGCATTTTTGAATCCCGCTTTTTCAAATGCCTCGTTCCATTTTTCGCCGGCAGCTTTAATGATCTCACGATACTCAACCGGGGTGGTGTTTTCTATCCAGTATACGATCGGCTCCACCGGTTCGCTCAATGCGGCAGACGGGTCTTTTTTTGCCAAATACCACCGACTGATAAAATCTTTATATGGCGTTGCCGATACAGACGTAAGGTCCTGAACTTCGGCACCAAAATATCCAACTCTCGGATCATCACGACGGGGGCGATAATCATTCTGCGGCATAGCCAGCAGGCTGTGCTGCATTCGAACACGGTTGTATCGGGCATCAGTAATATCATCACCACCCTGATTAAGCGGAGCCGGATTATCATAGGCAAGGTCTACTACCACATCCGTATTGTCCGGATAGGAACGAACCTGGCTGTATTTTGATTTGGCGGTATTAAGACTACCCAAATTAAACACCGCCGTTGGAGGAACACCGGGAGGTACAATGGGTTTTACCGGATCTAACTTATCACTGATGAACAAACCATCAGCCGCAATCAGGTAGCCTGCCGAATCTTCGGCAACCACCTTTTCCGAAAAAAATATTGCCGGAGCTGCATCCACATTAGCCGCTTTACTAACGGCATTGGATGGGTCGTAATAAAAATTGGTGTTTTGTCGTGAGAATTCCAGTTTGTCGTAGGGTTTTGCCATGCTGAAGACGAATGTTGTTCTGATCATATTCTGGTTCAAAAACAACTTTGTTGGGCCACCCATAGAAAAACTCTGGTAAATGTATTCCTTACCTAACTGGTTTTTTTTGATGTAGAGCTGAATACTTCCCGATATCGTATCCTGGTACAGCGTGAAAAGTCCGTCTGTTTTTTTGCTTGATTTGATTTTTTCAGTGATAGTGGGTTTGGCAGATTTTGGAGGCGCTTTGGTAGCGGTATCCGCAGCAACCGGGGCGGGTGTATTTTTTTTCTTATGTTTTTTCTGGGCAAACGATGTTGCGCTGATGATACAACAGCTAAACACCAACAACAAAACGCTCTTGTACATAAAAGTAATTTTAAGCCAAGATAGCGCGTTTAGCACATTGCTTGGATAATATTTTAGGATGCGTAAATTGCCGGGTTGGCGGTCATGCTACACGACACCTTACAAACGATCAAACTACTTGCCAGACAGGCTAAAATTTCGTAAATTCGTAGGGTGAGAAAACGCAAGAAAATAGACCTTGATTTTGAGATTGACTTTTTGACAAACTCAATCCGGAACACGGTTTCTGGCGACAGTTTCCGAACTGAAGTTTTGCGATTGACCAAAGCGGATTTAAAACAAATTACTAGGAAAAACGGGTGGAATTTCAACTGGAAAACTGAATTAGATGATAACTCAAAAGAAGTTTACAAGTTGACAATTGTTGACAATTGTTGACAATCCAAACATAGTTCAAGGCTTAATAAGTTTCACAATTAACGCCGACCATGTATATATGGACTTGCTTGAAAACGCACCATTCAATTTGGGACGGGACAAACTTTATGAAGGTGTTGCCGGCAATTTAGTAGCTTATGCTTGCAAAATTTCATGTCAGCACGGATTTTCAGGCTATGTTTCTTTCACTGCAAAAACACGGCTAATTGAACATTATCAAAGAACATTGAACGCTATGACATTTGGTGGGCAACTGATGATTATTAATACGGTGGCTGCAGATATCTTAATTGACAAATACTATAAAAACGAATAACCATGGGATACATAAAAGAACCAGACGGTGTTGACTTTGTAATCAAAGGGAAACCTCTTACAGATAAACAAAAACAAGCTATAAGTGAATTTATCAAAGCCGACAAAGAACGATTAGCGAAATTAAAAACTCGCACAACAAAAAGCACGAAACGCCAACAAAAGGTTTGGCAATAGGCTGGCTGACGGAATAACAATCGGCTGTAGTTCGCTATCAGCTTCAGTTTCAGCAGACGAACAAATATCAGCTTTTTGTATTTTCATCATCTTTAGTTTTTCAATTTTAATTTTGTTCGGGCTTGACTGGCTTCGATTTCCAGCCCATCGCCAAGCCCTTAGACGATAAACGAATATCCGGTCTTATCAACGGGAGAACCTAAATGGTGAAAAGGTTGTTTATCCCCCTGTGCCCAACGATGCTATTAATTGGAGTCCTCAATTTTTTTGTCTTCGATCTTCTTGTCCGCATACTCCTCTTTGATCTCCCATTTCCAGCGGTTGTGGCTCCATAAATACACTTCGGGCTGTTTGCGTATTACTTCTTCCAGGTAGCGAACATATTCCAGGGTAAGCGCTCCTTCCCGTGCATGAGCCGGATCGGTAGTAGCTAATTTGGTTTCGATAAGATAATAGCCTCTTTTGGGCTTGGAGAACCGGGCAAAAACAACAGGAATATTGTTGGCTCTTGCCCCTTTTTCAGGACCGGTGACAAACGGCGTCCACCTTCCAAAAAATTTCACCCAATAGGCTTTTGCCGGATTACCCGGATTTTGATCGGCAACCAATCCCAGCATGTATTGTTTGTTGCGGTAGGGAAGCATGGCGTTTCGCATATCGGTTGCCGGTAACATAATCGCACCGGTCTTTTCGCGGAAATGCTTAAACAAACGATCCACCAGTTTACTGCCAATAGGCATATACACCACCAGAAACGGATACGCCAGTTCGCGGGTTACCCGAACATTCACCCATTCCCAGTTGAAATTATGCCCCAGATGCACCTGGCAACTTTTACCGGTGGCAAACAACTCATTAAAAATAGTGGGGTCAAACTGCACTCTCTTTCGTAAACTGCTCTCCCGCATGGATAATAACTTTATTGCTTCCAGGAACGTATCGGTAAAATTGCGGTAGAACTTTCTAAGAATAACCTTTTTTTCCTGCGCCGTTTTTTCGGGAAAGGCAATGGAAAGATTTTTCATCAACACTTTTCTGCGGTAGCCAATAATGTAGTTCAGGAGGAAACTGATACCATCGGAAATGCGGTAAATAACCCACAAAGGCAGAAAGGAAAACAAATACAATAATCCGAGTACCAAATAATACATAATGGGCGCAAAGATAATCCGGATTTAATCCAAAATCTGCAGTTGAGCGCAATTCACCCCGGAATGGCTTTTTATTCGAATCGTGA
>JADZFY010000083.1 GCA_020854215.1 Chitinophagaceae bacterium
CAAAGACCGCCGGGACCAATAACTATGAAGCGTGGATTAGAAAAATTTGGATGGATTTACAGAGGCTGGTGCATAGCAAAAGATGTGTCCATACGGTAGCTACCGGTCAGGCAGGCACTGCCCACGGCGGCCGCCCCGGTTTGTGTCTCCACAAACCGGCGACAATTTGGAATGTACCCATATTTTTCTGCCAACTAATAATTCGAAACAATATCTTCTGCTGCAGTGGTATCACCGGCTGCCGGACCATACCATACACCTCCTCCAAACGTGATGATAAACACTTTAGCTGCGTCGCGTGGGTCCGGCACTACTCTTTTTCCCCATTTGAAATTGTATCCCTTTATTTTTTTCCAGTGCATACCGCCATCTGTGGAGCGATAAGCTCTGCTGTTAAATCCACAGGCGTAAAAAGTATTATTTCTGTTATCGTAGGTAATGTCATGTATGTGCTGATCTTCCTGCATCACCTGTTTCCATGTTGTTCCCGCATCTTCTGATATGAAAATTCCGCCCCCGGTATCCGGGGCGAATGGAGCATCTTGTATCCTTCCCCATGCAGACAAAATCAGCTTCGATGGATTGTTTCCATCCACTGCGAGGTCTGTAGGACCGTTTACCCCTACCGGTAAATTTAATTGTGTCCAGTGTTCTGCATTATCCGTTGAAACATATACAGCACCATCCCCGGCATTGCCTATTCCCGTTTCACTCCGTCGGCTAACGACTAAGAACAAAGCGCCATCACTATTTCTTTGAATTATTCTCCACGCGAATGGTTCTTTAGCCGGGAGCCCTTTATTTTTTTGTTGCCAGGTATTGCCTCCATCATCAGATTTATATACCCCTTTGCCAAAAGCACAAGCGTATAATGTTCTGTTTTTTCTATCACTTTTTTTATCCACCAGTATATGGGTGAAGGCGCCTTCTCCAATTTGGCCACTCACGGGTTTCCATGTTTTACCTCCGTTTTCAGTAATTAATATTCCTCCTTTATAACCCTTTACACCCGAACGCCGCCACATTTTCGGCCGCGGTAAATCGTGTGTTCCACTCATTACCGCCCAGGCTCTGTTTTTAATTTCAGGATCAAACGCTAACCAGTAAGTGCTGTTTATCCAGGCCCGTGGAATTCCATTATTGTCCGTGGCACTGCGCCAGCTCGCTCCGCCGTCGTTGCTTTCCATTAATCCGATATCTGTACTGCAAATAAAGAAATGAGTGCTGTCGAACGGATCCATTACAATGTTATATCCGGTAGTTACTTCAAGCCCCCTCGATGTCCACCCTTTATCCATTTTTTTGGTATAAACCTGGCGCCAGGTACTACCCCCGTCGCGGGTGATAACCGTCCGCCCAAAGTCGGTGGTATAAACAACTTCCGGGTTGGATGGTGCAACGCCAATTGAGAAAGGATTTTCTCCCCACGAAGGACCAAAACGTTCATTTAACCATCCTGAAGAAAAATTTTTGGACACGCGATAACTTCCTTTGAAAAACGAATCCTGCCAAACCAACTGCCATGTTTTTCCATAGTCGTTGCTTTTCGCCACTCCCAACGACAGGGTATCTCCGCTCGCCATATCATTGTAGGAAATATATACTACTTCCGGATGAGAAGGAGCGGTTGCCAGCGCCCGCCATTCAGGCGTACATCCCTTACAGTAAGAGGTAAGACCTTCCTGTCTGTTTTGCCACGATCTTCCATTATCATCAGAAAAAAATATTCCCGAAACTTCTGATTCATTATTAAAATAAGACTTGCCCGACACCGCATAAAGCATCAACTTACGTTGTGTACTGTCATATCCCGCAGAAAATGAAGTGAAGCTGCCCACCGCAGACGGGATTGGATTAAAGCGCCATTCCCCCGATTCTTTCGCGTATATGCCTCTTGCTGTAGCCACAATCCATATTTGATCGTTAACAGCACTTTTGTCCGTAAAGATATTCTTAACCGGGTCTGCGATACTGGCTTCTTTTTGCCAGGAAACACCGCCATCGCGAGAAGTATAAATTCCATATTCACCATCAATCATAATAGCCGCACAAAGTTGTTTTCCATCAGCAGGATTTATGGCCAGTGCCTGAACCTTATATGAAATGCTATCCCTGGTGACAACGATATTTTGGGCATGATCACCTTTCGCAATAACGCCCGACACCGTTCTTTCGGAAGGATAAAATATTCTCCAGGTATTGCCTCTGTCAATACTCTTGTACAACGCTGCCGCATTTGCATATACTACGTTGGAATCAGAGGGATCAAAAACAAAAAAACTAACCGGCGCTCCCAGGTTAAACATCCGCCAATGATCTCCGCCATCGTAAGTAACGTACGACCCCGTCATATCGCAGGCTACAAATGCGACGTTGGGGTTAAATGGACTTACAGTGGGATAAAACATCGCACCTCCACCCCCGTTTCCCACAAAGCCCCAGGCGTCATTTCTTGTATTAATGTTTTTTCTTTTATCCGGTACACTGCCTGCTTTTTGTTGGCGCGGCATATTGCATGACGTTGCTAAAGTGCCCAATGCAAATACCATTGTGATTAAATATTTCCCGTTCATACGTTTTATAAATGATTCCATGTTACCTATTATTCTGTTTGAGGTTTACCGTGAAAGACACTGGATCCAAAGGTGGTGAGATAGATTTTTTCTTTGTCGTGAATATCTATTACAGGTCTTTGTCCCCATTGAAAATGATACCCCTTTAATTTCTTCCAGGTTCTGCCGTAGTCATTACTTTGGTAGGCAGCACTGTTAAAAGTATTGATGTACATTCTCCCACTACGGCGCGGATCAACTGCAACAGCATATACATATTGCCTCTCGTCAAAAATATTCTTCCAGGTTCTACCGGCATCTTTTGATACAAACACGCCACCGGGCATAGCTATTTTTTCATTTCCTCCGCTGCGCCGCGCCTCATCCCCTCCAATCAGATCGCTTAAATCAATATCAGACCAGCAGGCCAGATACAATGTATTGGGATTATAAGGATCAATTGCGATGCTATTGGGAAATAACGAAGATGTGCTCACTGCCAGCCTTTGCCACGAAGCGGCCCCGTTGGTTGATTTGTACACTGCTCCTGAATAAAAACTCCTTCCTCTCCTGCCGTTTTTATGTTCAGGAACCGGGCTTACTACCAGAAACAAAGTGCCATTACGGGTAAGCGTTAGCTCAAAGGCAGCAGTATTGCTTTCTATTCCATTATTCCTGAGCGCCCAATGCTTCCCACCATCGGTTGACATAAAAACACCTTTATTGTATACCGCTGCGTAGAGCGTTCTACTATTTACAGGTGTAGCGGAATCAAGAACAATACATGTAACGGGTGAATCGAATCCCATTCCCTCAGTAACCGGCCGCCATGTTTTTCCGCCGTCATCGGATACACAAACTCCGCCTCTTGCCTGCTGCTTCCAATCCGGACTCCTTGTCATCTTTCCACGCGGATAATCGTGACTGCCCGACCAGGCCGACCATAGCCTGTTCTTAACCTGCGGATCGAACACCACCCAATAGCAGGTATTCGTCCACGTGGCCGGCACACCATTTACAGATCGTATCCATGTTTTTCCGCCATCAAATGAATGGTGATATCCGATATCTGTGTAGCTGATAGCGATATGATTACTATCAAACGGATCAAAATGAACGCCATACGCGGTAGTAACATCTAACCCCCGACTTCGGTATCCCCTGCCTTGTGCATTGCTGTAAATCTGCATCCAGGTTTTTCCGCCATTTTCTGTCTTCATAGTTCGATACCAGTCGGTAACCACAGCAAAATTTCCGTCATTAGGATACACCCCCACATCCATCAACCGAATGTATTCTCCCCCAAAGGCCTTTTCCACCCAGGCATCGGCTAAGTTGCCGGCATCCTTACCATCTTTAACGCCATACTGTCCGGAACCACCGCCGCCCTTCCAGCACCAATTCCAATGCTTTCCCCCGTTGGATGTTTTTATCGCACCGTACCAGTACAAAGTTTGGCTATCAGTTTTCTGCAGATAACGGTTGGTTACCACATATGCTTTGTCCGCATCCCGTTCAGCACATCTAATCATTGAGAAGCTCGGCTTTATCGCCGACGGAATATTGCAGATAACGCTATCGGTTACCTGTACCCAGGCGGCTCCCTGGTTTTCGGATATCCATATTTCGCTGTATCCAAATTCTTCCTTTATTTGCTGAGTGGGATCATGGCGTAAGGCATAGAAAAGGACCTGATCTGAATTTTTTCTGGTGCCGGCGGTAAAGGAAAATGCGTGCTTTACAGTCGCCGGAAGGGGCTGCTCCTTAAATGTACCACTCGATTTTTCAAAGATGAATATTGCTTCCGGAGTAAAAATGTACACTTCATCTTTTGCATTCCCTGAGTTGGTATATATAAAATCTACAGGAACACCGCAGTTTTTCTTTGCCCATGTAGCGCCGTTATCTTTTGAAAAAAAGAACCAGTTTCGGGTGGAAAAATAGATGCTTCCGTTACGCACGGGGTCAATTCGTATATTACTCACAATGCCACGCTCATATATTGTGCCTGGTTTTGTTTGCACGGAGAAGTCGGCGTGATCACCAGCATATTGTGTTTGAACAACATCAGCAATTTTCGGAAACACCTGAGTCCATGTTTTCCCTCCATCAACAGACCGGCTGAGTACGGCAGAACCTGCATATATGGTCGCTGAGTCGTTGGGATCATACGCGAAGGAAGTTCCGCCACCCGGGAAATTGATTTGCTTATAACTCAGTCCCCCGTTATGGGTAATATATGACCCGGTCATATCGCAGCGGAGTATAAACCTGCTGCTGCTCCAGGGAGAAAAGGTTGGAATAAAAGTTGCCCCGCCGCCGCCGGGGCCAATCATTTCCCAGCCGCTGACGGATTGCGCCATTGGACTATTGGATTGAGCAGGTATTTTCAATGCCACAATACCAACAAGCAGAAGGGTTAAAATGGCTGACGGTACCCGTTTACAACACATGCGGAATTAGTGCTTAGACCCTAAAGAGGCCAATACCGAAAATTTCTCATCAACCGGATACAAATTCGTGATATTTCGGGAATATTTTTGGTGGCTCGGCAAAGCACGTAGCCGCGGTTACCAATAGTCTACTGAACGTATTTCTCAATCTGGTCAAACAGTTTCTTCTTTTCCGAAGGGCGATAAGAATCAAACTCAACAATATAGCCAGAGCGGCTAATAACCACATATAACGGCAGCGCATAACCTCTGCCCTGCCAAAAAATACGCGACAAGTCTTTTAAAAGACTTTCATTTGCCCGTATATGACTGCCTTTGAGATTATAATATTTGATGAGCTCCTTCCATTCTTCCTCATGTGCTTTGTTATCTACAGAAATAAAGAGATGTTCAACATTTTTTGATTTCAGGTAGCGATCAAGACTTTCTTCGTGATCAAACTGATCTTTACAGGTGATGCACCAGGATGCCCAAAACTCAATAAATACCACTTTCCCGAGAAAGGGCCTCATCAATTGTTTGAAAGAATCAATGGATGCATAGTGAGGAATGAGTTTCTGGTCTGCCGAAAAATCGCCCTTCACCTTATTATAATAGGAAACGGCATCTTTTAGCAATGGATCGAGAAAAGCAGTGTACATGCTTTGCGGATATCGTCTTTTAAAATCAGCAGAAAAATTCAGCAGCGCGGCATGATTTTTCTCACGGCTCAGTTCGGTAAATAATACACCCGCCTCTATAAATTCGGCAACTGCCCCGGGTAGGTTACGCTGAATCGTCTGTAACTTTTCGCGCATACCCATTGTCCAGTTGGTGGTAACAACGGGTACCGCCCTGTTCCGGTTGCTGATCCAGTGGAGATAGCCATTGATGTAGTTCCCGGCATATAAATTATAACCTGCACTAAATCCAAAACTTCGCAAAGCCGCGTCGTTAGTTACCGGGTACTGCTTATACAACTTCTCCCAGAGTGCGGCAAAATCAGCAGGAAAAAACGGCTTATACTGCGGATGATCACCTGAGAGTCCGGTGAGTGCGTATTTTCCGGAAATGACTTCGGACATTACCGACGCGTGATAGTAATCCAGACCCATTTGCATGAAATCCATAAAGGCCTTGTCAATCTTTCGCTGATTGTACAAAACTCTGAAAACCTGCAAACGAACTTTTTTATCCGATTCAATATGTTTCTCGAGTAAACCGGCCGTGCTGTCCTTTTTATACCTTAACACTAAGTTTCCGGGATAGGGCAACTCCATAGTTGAAAATACTTCCTGACCGGCGGCGTTATTTCCTTCAATACGCAACGGTTTTTCAGGGTCTGCGTTATTGATATACAGTTTTAAATGGTCGCCTGCCTGCACAAAAAGGCGGATGCTGATATCCATCACCTTTATATCCACAAAACCGGTTTGTGTTTCTGCTAACCTGAAATAATATTTTCCATTGTGGAGTGTATCTTCCTTCACCGCTCCCCAAAAAGCCGTATGGTTTACCGGTAGTGTGAACGCTACTGTCTTCTTTTTCCCGTTAGTAACCTCAAGCGAAATGGTCGCCGCTACCTCTACAGCAAACACAGGAGCAGATGTGCCCAACAACAATAACAACAGATAGTAGGCTTGTTTCATCACAAATAAATAATAATTACCGGGTTGAACTAAGCGGGAAGTTACATCAATCTTTCAAGATAACGTGTGTAGCCAGCATATCCTCCAAAGTGTCGCGGCGCCTGATTAAATGCGCCTTATTGTCCTTCACCAGAACTTCAGCCGGTTTAAAACGTGCATTATAATTTGAAGACATTTCAAATCCGTAGGCGCCCGCATTGTAAAACACGAGGTAATCGTCTTCACGAATTTCTGCAATTAACCGGTCTTCTGCAAAAGTGTCTGTTTCGCATATATTTCCCACCACGTGATACGGTTGGGACAATCCTTCAGCATTAGATATGTTTTCAATATGGTGATAGGAGCCGTAAAACATCGGACGGATTAAATGATTAAGGCCCGAATCTATTCCCGCGAAGCAAATATCTCCGGATCGTTTCAGTACCTGAACCTTCGTTACAAAATATCCCGCTTCACTCACCAGAAACTTACCGGGTTCAAACCATACCTTCAGTTGTCGCCCGTAAATTTTCGCCATCATATCAAATTCCTCTTTTACCTTTTCCCCCAGCAGTTCAACATTGGTTCCCTCCTCTCCCGGCACATAAGGAACTTTGAAACCTCCTCCCAAATCTATTATTTCCAACTCCGAAAAATGTTTGATCAACTCAAATAACACCTCGATACCTTTAGCAAAAACCGCTACATCTTTTATTTCGCTTCCGGTATGGATATGAAGCGTGCGGACATGCAGTTTATATGTTTTCATCAAATCCAATACCTGAGCGATATCTTCCACAGGAACACCAAATTTACTTTTATTATGTCCGGTAGAAATTTTCAGGTTCCCTCCGGCCATGATATTGGGTCTTAACCGGATACCCACGGGATAGCTGTGCCCAAAACGCTCCCCAAACTTTTGCAAATTGGAAAGACTGTCAATATTTACGTGTACACCCAGTGATACCGCTTCGGCTATTTCACTAAAGGCAATATTATTAGAGGTGTACAACACCCGGGCAGGTTCAAATCCGGCCATCAAAGCAAGCCGCACTTCATTAATAGAACTGCAGTCCACATTACATCCTATGCTTCGGATATGTTGCAGTATATTAATATTCGTTAATGCTTTACTGGCATAAAAAAAAGAAGCGTCCGTTTTTCTAAAGGCAGATTTTAAACGGTTGTATTGTTCGGTAATTCTTTCTGCGTGATAAATATATATAGGGGTACCAAATTCATCTGCTATCTCCGAAAGTTGCTGGTGGGATAAAACCTGTGGCATAAAACGGTTGAAAAATAATTTTGGCTGCGAAATTACAGGAATAGCCCAAAAGAGGGAAATAGATTTGGGCTTTGCATTCCGCTATCTCAGATTAGGGAGCTCAGATTTTCAAACTCACCGTAATCACCACCCCATCAAACAGGCGCTCCTGTCAGTAGGTGAAATGAGAAATTTCAGCCCACATTGTTGCGCCGTTATTCACCATCTGCAACCTACACCGGCCACTCGCCACCTACGCTTATCTCCCAACTCCTTTCAAAGGTTTTTCCGGGATTCAGGATATTGATTCCTTCTTTCACCCTCAACTGCTGGCTACTGTTCACACTGTCTGAAATACCACACCAGGGTTCAATACAAACAAAGTCGGCATCCTTCGCCGCCCATATACCCAGAAATGGAAATCCGGGAAATTTCAATTCAAATCCCTTTGCATGTTTTGATGAACGCAAACGCACAGTATTCGAACGAAGGTTTTTAAATACAAGCGCATCACGGTAAAACAGTTCCTTGTGCAAAGGAAGGCGCGTTGTATCTGTTAACAACGGCTCCTCGCTCGCTTCAATTAAACCTTCTGCTGAAATTGGCCACCTTCCTGCGAGTTCAGGTGTACTAAATTCCAGAAAATAGTCATTATAATTTGTACCCTCAATTATCGGCACTCTAAATGCCGGATGTGCACCTACCGAAAAATACATCTCACCGCCACCGGTGTTCGTTACCTGGTAAATTACCGATAGCCGGTTATTTTGCAACCGATAAATAATATCAAACCGGAACTCAAACGGGAAGTTTCTGAGCGTTTCTGCATCGCTTTCGAGTGTGAACCTGAGTTCGTCCGCTTTGGTAACCGTGGGGGTAAAAAGCCTGTCCCGGGCAAAACCGTGTCTGCCTAAATGGTAGGACTTACCAGCATAATAATAGGTATTGCTTTTTAAAGTACCGACAATAGGAAACAGAACCGGCGAATGTTTACTCCAAAATTCCGAATTGCCGCTCCACATGTATTCAATTTTGTCAATTTTATGATACAGACTCACCAATTCGGCTCCTTTTGCCATAGCTACAATTCTGACATCTTCACTTTCAATGGCGTAACGATTCTGTGACATGATAATTATTTTTAATAAATAGTGAAAGGAATTTTGCTGATTTACAAAATTGAGTACTTCTGTCCGGAGTATTTAAAATTTTTAGTCCTTTAGCTTTTGAGCCGCATGAGGTCCCTCACAAAATAAAAGGTCAATAATACTGACGTTGGGAAAAAACCCATGGCGATCTTCAAACACCTGCCGGTAAACCGGACAGTCGGCTGCAAAAGTTTCATAATTATTGGGAAGTACCTTACCCCTATAGTCAATCCCTTCGTCTTCTGGATAATCTTTCTTCCAGTTTTCGGTAAACCTTATCTCCGGTTGAAATCCTAACTTTTTCAAACTCCATTCAAAAAGCGAAAGATTCCAGTCCCGCAACCAAATGTATTTTGCATTATAAAAAACTTCTATCTCATCCTTATACTGATCAAACCAGGGCGAACGGTTATAAGCCGAAATAATCGAACGCCAATGGATCATTTGCCAGGGTGCATTGTTATCAATTTTTACGTCCCGGATCAAATGCTTTGAATGTCGCCCGCCTGCTACCGGAATACTCAAATTGATTAATCCATTGGCTCCAGCAATGACACAACGGTTACGAAAACCCAGTTTTTGCCAGTGTTCATATTGTTCAATAGTGATATATTTTTGCTCAATTGAATTTTTATATGTTATAATTGGTGCAAAATATTGTGTATCAATAATTAACATTATTTATTTTGTATTTTTTAATATCCTATACCTCTTTCTGGTAATTCCCAAAAATTAGCAAATTTTGCGTACTATTTAAATCGTTTTTTAATTGATATAATATTTATAACTAACTGTTATACAATGTTATATTAATCATCTTATCGTCTAATAAAATTAGTATTCAAAATTCAAGCTATTTGTCAATATTGCAGGAGGTAAAACTAACATTTTTAGTTGATCATTTTGGATTGTTTAACGCTAAATTTTGGAAAACTTACCGGTATCCTGTTACCTTGCACCCTACTTTTAGATATGAAAAATAAATCAGGTTTATTATTGGTTTGCCTTTCGGTTTTGCTACTACTTACCTCCTGCCGCAAGATTTCGGCTCCGGAATATATTGATGTAAAAAACGTGGAATTAAAAACAAGAGGACTTGCCAATACGAGTCTTTCAGCAGACGTGCGCATGTTTAATCCCAATACTGCTAACCTGGTTTTTAAGTCGGGAACGCTGGATATATACATTGACAATCGGCTACTGGGTCACACCGATCTCGACTCCACTATACATATACCAAAGCGGGACACCTTCCAAATTCCCCTGAAGGTTCGGGTAGATATGAATAACGTTTTAGGAAACGCAATGTCGCTGGCGTTTAAAGACTCCGTTTTGCTTCGTGTGGAAGGAAAAATTAAAATAGGCAGATCGGGGGTTTTTATTACACGACCGATTCGTTACGAACAAAAAGAAAGACTGGATCTGTTTTAGCGATTGCTTAAAAAGAAAAGAAAAGCTCCCGAATCATTAGGATAGAGGATCAGGAGCTTTCATAGGATGTTTGTTCAAGGGATAACTGGATTTTGGTTTTACATTGGATCCTGAACTTTTTGGCTTTTCATGGTGGATCCTGGATTTTGGTTTTACAAGAGACAATTGGACTTTTTGGTTTTTTACTCTGGATTTGGATTTCGGTTTTTCACAGAATAGTTCACTTTTTCAATGATAAGATTTTTCAGTTTTCTGGAACGTTAGTAGCCAAATTGCTGACTGCTATATAACGCAGCAACGCTTATAAATTGCCTTCGGAATATTCTTTTTTCACAATTCGAAAGGAAATCCAAAAAATACTAAGTATATCTACGTAATAATTTATTTTTCAAACGTTTGCATTTCGAAAAAAGGAAATGCTTTGCTTTCTAAAATTTTTACGTTTCAATTTAAGTTAACAGCGTTACGATCCTGTTAGTCATTAACATACATCAAACACAGGTGAAATGGTACGATAGAATTTTAAGAATGGAAATTGAAAGGAACCTTGTAGTGAACAAAGAATTCGGAAAGGTATTGAAAATCCCCTGTCGGGTCTGCTGCCATCTATGCAAATAACTCAACGCCATTTCGCCCATTAACTTCAGGGAGATAAAATCGTCGTAGCGTCATGCTATCTAACCGTTCTTCAATGGATTTCTGCGGCGGTTCCAGATATAGTTGCGAATATTCACCCAAAAGGCCAGGAACATATAAATAATAATAGGAGAACCCATGGTGAGGAGTGAAGCATAAATAAAGTGCTTTCGAATTGTTGTGTTGGGTATCCCTATCTTTTCACCAATATAGGAGCATACCCCAAAAACCTGCCATTCGATAAAATGCCTGAACCTGTTCATACTGCTAAATTAAAAAAAATAAATAACGCTAATGCTAATGCCTTGTTATGAAAACAGGCTTTTTTCAATAATTTTGCACAGCTTTTAATCGCCAAAACATTCTTCCCCTTGTTCATTATGCTTCGTATTTCACACAAACCTGTTTATCATCTAAAAAAAGGAAATATATATGATTTTTGATCTCGATCTCATCCGGAAAACCTATGCAGGAATGCCTGCAAAAATTGCAGCTGCACGTAAGCTAACGGGTACCCCGCTTACCCTGGCTGAAAAAATTCTCTATGCTCACCTTTATGAGCCGCCTGTTCGGGCATACGAAAGAGGCAAAGATTATGTGGATTTTGCACCCGACCGCGTAGCCATGCAGGATGCTACAGCTCAAATGGCATTGCTTCAGTTTATGACCTGCGGACGGGAGAAAGTAGCCGTTCCATCTACCGTGCATTGCGATCACCTGATACAGGCCAAGGTGGGTGCAGAACAGGATTTGAAAATTGCCGTAGATGTTAACAAAGAAGTGTACGACTTCCTCGCCTCCATTTCTAATAAATATGGCATTGGCTTTTGGAGAGCAGGTGCAGGTATCATTCACCAGGTGGTACTGGAAAACTATGCATTTCCGGGAGGAATGATGATTGGTACCGACTCCCACACGCCCAATGCCGGTGGATTAGGTATGATAGCGATAGGTGTGGGTGGTGCAGACGCGGTAGATGTTATGGCAGGACTGGCTTGGGAGTTAAAAATGCCCAAACTTATTGGGGTAAAGCTTACCGGCAAGTTAAGCGGGTGGGTTTCTCCAAAAGACGTTATCCTCAAAGTTGCAGGGATACTTACCGTTAAAGGCGGAACCGGCGCTATTGTGGAATACTTTGGTGAGGGCGCCGAAAGTTTAAGCGCCACCGGAAAGGGTACAATCTGTAATATGGGAGCTGAAATTGGCGCTACCTGTTCTGTTTTTGCATACGATGAAAAAATGTCCGGCTATCTTAAAGCCACGGAACGCGAAGAAGTGGCAGCACTTGCAGACGGTGTTAAAGAACATTTACGTCCCGACCCTGAAGTGTATGCAAATCCCGAAAAGTATTACGACCAGCTCATAGAGATCAACCTCAGCGAACTGGAGCCCTATGTAAACGGACCGTTTACGCCCGACCTGGCGTGGCCCATCAGCAAATTTGGTGAGGCGGTTAAAGCTAACCAATGGCCGGAAAAATTAGAAGTTGCGTTGATCGGCTCCTGCACCAACTCTTCCTATGAAGATATCAGCCGTTCGGCATCTCTGGCACAACAGGCCATTGACAAAAAGCTAAAAACGAAGGCCGAATTCACCATTACTCCCGGCAGTGAAATGGTGAGATACACCATAGAAAAAGACGGATTTTTAAACACGTTTGATAAAATTGGAGGCGTTGTGCTTGCCAATGCGTGTGGGCCCTGTATTGGACAGTGGGCGCGGCATATTGACGACCCCAATCGCAAAAACTCTATTATTACCTCGTTCAACAGAAATTTTGCGAAGCGAAACGACGGCTTGTCAAGCACCCATGCTTTTGTTGCCTCCCCTGAAATTGTTACTGCCTTTGCCATTGCCGGTGATTTAACCTTTAACCCGCTCAAAGACAAACTCAAAAATGCCAATGGTGAAGAAGTAATGCTGGATGAACCCTCCGGATTGGAACTTCCTCCCAAAGGTTTTTCTGTTGATGATCCGGGATACGTGGCGCCGGCGGCAGACGGAAGCAAAGTGGAAGTAGTGGTTAAATCCGATTCTCAGCGCCTGCAACTGCTCGCCCCTTTCACTGCATGGGAGGGAAAAGATCTGAAAGGCTTAAAACTGTTGATTAAAGCGAAAGGCAAATGTACCACCGATCATATTTCCATGGCCGGTCCCTGGTTAAAATTCAGAGGTCATTTAGATAATATCAGCAATAACATGCTTATAGGTGCCATTAATTTTTTTAACGAAAAGACCGATACGGTAAAAAACCAGCTTAGCGGAGCGTATGGCCCCGTTCCTGCTACTGCCAGAGCGTATAAAGCAGCCGGTATTGGATCTGTTGTAGTGGGTGATGAAAACTATGGTGAGGGATCGAGCAGGGAACACGCCGCAATGGAACCACGGCACCTGGGTGTTCGCGCCATTGTGGTAAGGAGCTTTGCACGCATACACGAAACTAACCTGAAAAAGCAGGGAATGCTGGCACTCACTTTTGCCAACAAAGAAGACTACGACAAGATTCAGGAAGATGATAGCATAGATATTACCGGACTTACAGATTTTACTCCCGGCAAACCGCTCTCACTGGTGTTAAACCATTCTGACGGTACTACGGATAGCATAACGGTTAACCATACCTACAACGAACAACAGATTCAGTGGTTTAAAGAAGGTGGTGCACTGAATGTGATTCGAAAACAGGCGGGAAAATAAAAACTCCTATTCTTTCATTTTACGGCCTTTGGCAGTTTTGCCAAAGGCCTTTTTATTGTTTATTCGGGAGATAATCCGGGGTTTTGAAGTTATCCAAAATGCTAAAGCAAAACGTGTACGCATTAGCGTGTAGTATGCCGGTAACACCCACGCTTAAGCGATTTTCACCTGCCCGTAACTGATGGTATTCTCCTTGCCTTGTTGCACGCCTATAATATCCAAATACTCACCGGGCATGCACCCTGCTCTTTCATTGGCGGTTTGAAAACTGGTAAAGGGCTGCTTTAACGGAACTACAACGGGTTTACTGCTGCTACCGTCACGAAAAACCTCAATAATGCGATTTTCAGCAATTACCCCGCCGTCAGCAGAAGTACCGGCTGCATAATAAATTACAAATAATCTGCCACCGGGCAAAGCATGGAAACGGGCATTGCCTGTTGCGAATACCGCATCGCTTTCGCCTTCGTTATACGTTAGTAAATCCGATTTAACGAGCATTCTTCCACCTTTGAAAATGGCATAACACAGCGAGTGCTTTTGTTTTTGATCGGGGAAGAACTCCTTTCTCAAGCGTTCGTCTAACCTGCTTTCCAACCATAAAAGATGGGCATCACCCCCGGCGTCCAGCCAGAGATCCTGATTACGGACATACCCTGCCGTTAGATCCAGGTTTACAATTTCTATCCAGGGATGAAATTTGCCCGATGTAATATCGTCGGACCAGGAAAAAAACAATCTCCTAAAAACATAATCCCAGTTCGCTCCGGTAAGCTGCTTTTTGTAAGTACGCCACGCTTCATTTGGCTCCACGACATCAGCTGTGGAAAAGAAAAAGACTTTTTTATCCTTCAGGGCTACATTACTGTAACACAACCGCAACGGCACTTCTTTTCCGTTATAACTATCGGACGGCCATTGCAGTGCGCCGTTTGCACTCCATTTTCCAGTGCC
>JADZFY010000084.1 GCA_020854215.1 Chitinophagaceae bacterium
ACGTTTTCACCCTTATCCGCCTTTCGGCAGACGGTAATTTTCTGTGGCACTGTCTGTTACCGTTGTTACGGTACCCGGCTGTTAACCGGTGTGTTGCCCTGTGCTGTCCGGACTTTCCTCATCGTTTCACAAAACGTAAAACAACGCGATAGCATGGCTTACAGCAGATGCAAAGTTACGTATTGGGTGGGGCAGTTTACCAACAAAAAAAATCATCTGCCGTAGTAATAGGCGGGAGAGCAGTTTAGCCGACTGGGCTTTCACAGGGAGCCGGGTCGGTTATATTTTAATTAGCTTCAAATTCATGTAATTAGCTTCTTTGTCTTAATTTGTATGATACTTCCATCAAAAAGAATACTCCCATATGAAAATTGCATTCCATGGTGCGGCGCGAACCGTAACCGGCTCCAAACACCTGATTACTTTAAAAAGCGGAAAGAAAATATTGTTGGATTGTGGCATGTTCCAGGGTTTAGGCAAGGAAACCGATATGCTTAACAGAGAGTGGGGTTTCGATCCAAAAGAAATAAATTACCTCATTCTCTCGCATGCGCATATTGATCACAGCGGGTTGATTCCGAAACTGGTGAAGGATGGTTTTGACGGAAAAATATTTTGTACGCCGGCAACAAGGGAATTAACACAGGTGCTGCTGGAAGACTCCGCCTATATACAGGAAGACGAAGTAAAGTATATCAATAAGCGAAGAGCAGCCGCAGGTCAGTCTTATTTGGAGCCGTTGTATAAACTGGACGATGTAAAAAAAACCTACGGTTTTTTCACTTCCGTGGACTACAACGAATGGTTTACCATTGAAAACGGAATAGAATTTTTATATACGGATGTAGGGCATATTATTGGAAGTGCTGCTGTTCATCTCAAGATTACAGAGAATGGGAAAGTTACCCGTATCAGTTTTAGTGGCGACGTAGGGCGTTACCGTGACGTTATTTTACGCTCACCGCAGGAATTTCCACAAGCCGATTATATATTGCTGGAGTCAACCTATGGTAACAGTTTGCACGATCAGCATTCAACAACGCCCGATCAGATTTTGAAATGGATTGAAAAGGCTTGTCTGCAAAAAAAAGGAAAATTGGTTGTACCGGCTTTTAGTGTGGGGCGTACCCAGGAAATTTTGTTTGCACTCAACCAACTGGAACTCGAAAGGCGCCTGCCCGATCTGGATTACTTTGTGGATAGTCCGTTGAGTGTTAAGGCTACTCATATCGTAAAAGAATATCCTCAATACTTTAACAACGCTATTCAGAAAATCTTAAAATCCGACAAAGACCCTTTTGGCTTTAAAGGATTAAAATTTATTAGATCAGTGGAGGATTCTAAGTTGCTCAACTTCAGAAATGAGCCTTGTGTTATTATTTCGGCAAGTGGCATGGCAGAAGGAGGCAGGGTGAAACACCATATCAGTAACACCATTGAAAACAGCCGGAATACCATTTTATTTACCGGCTATTGTGAGCCGCATTCATTGGGAGGCAGATTAATTGCGGGAGCCAGTGAAGTAACGATTTTTGGCGTATATCACCAGGTAAATGCCGAAATTGGTTCTATACGTAGCATGAGTGCTCACGGCGACTACGAAGACCTCTCCCAATTTTTAGCCTGTCAGAACCCAAGGGACATAAAAACATTATTTCTGGTACATGGAGAATATGATGTACAACAGGATTTTAAGAATCGCCTGATAAAAAAGGGGTTTTTAGATGTACAAATACCCGAGAAACATTTTGAACTGGGATTAGGGTAACGCATTGCAAAAAATAAGCTTACTCATAGCCTCTGTTAACGAGCGGTGTCAAATTTCTTCACCGCTATCTCAGTTTTCTTACCTTTGCTCTCCCCCTGTCATTATGGCTGCCCATAAAAGCAGCATTATTTTTGTCAGAGTTCGGGGATTAATGGGCTGATAAGCAAATTTTTTTATAATACGCGTTCAATATGCTGCAATTTATCTCTAAAATATTTGGAGGAAACAAATCGGAAAAAGATATCAAAAGCATTTCACATTACGTGGACGAAATCAATCGCTATTTTGAATCCTATGCCTCGCTTTCTAATGATGAACTGAGAAATAAGTCCGATGAATTCAAATCCCGGATTAAAGAACATATTTCACCTGTTGAAAATGAAATAGCTGAACTCACGCAAAAAGCAGAACAGCTTCCATTTTCGGAGATCATGCAAAAAGATGAAATATATCAGCAGATAGATAAACTCAACAAACAGTGTAACGAAAAGATAGAAGAAGCGCTGAAGATTATTTTGCCTGAGGCTTTTGCCGTGGTAAAGGAAACCGCCCGTCGTTTTTCTGTCCATACGGAATTGGTGGCAACGGCTACCGAATTAGACAGGGAATTAAGTGTGAAAAAGCCCCATATTATTATAGATGGCGAAAAGGTAATTTATAAGAACAGCTGGATGGCCGGTGGCAACCAGATTACCTGGAACATGGTGCATTATGATGTGCAATTGTTGGGCGGTATCGTGCTGCACCAGGGAAAAATTGCGGAGATGGCCACTGGTGAGGGTAAAACATTGGTATCTACCTTGCCGGCATACCTTAATGCGTTGGCCGGTAAGGGCGTGCATATTGTAACGGTTAATGACTATCTCGCAAAACGCGACTCGGAATGGAACGGTACCATTTACGAATTTTTAGGATTAACTGTTGACTGTATTGACAGGCATTACCCTAACAGCCCCGAGCGGCGTAAGGCCTATCAGGCAAGTATAACCTATGGTACCAATAATGAATTTGGATTTGACTACCTGCGTGATAATATGGTGCACAATCCCGGTGAGATGGTGCAACGCAAACATCATTACGCCATGGTGGATGAAGTGGATAGTGTGTTGATTGATGATGCGCGTACACCGTTAATCATTTCCGGGCCCATTTCAAAGGGCGGAGATGATCAGCAATATATGCAGTTAAAGCCCCGTGTTCACCAACTGGTTGAAGCACAAAAACAAATTGTGAACAGGGCATTGATTGATGCCAAAAAATTGATAGCGGAAGGAAAGGATGATGCCAGAGAGGGTGGACTTGCCTTACTTCGGGCATTTAGAGGGCTACCTAAGAATACTGCGTTAATTAAATATCTGAGTGAACCGGGCATACGGGTGAAACTGCAGAAGGTGGAAAGCTTCTACCTGGCGGAGCAGGAAAAGAATATGCATATTGTGGACGAAGAGTTGTATTTCCATATTGACGAAAAGAATAACCAGGTTGAACTTACCGACAAAGGGCTGCAATACATCACTAAAGGGGGAGAAGACCCTAACTTTTTTGTACTTCCGGATTTAAGCACTCAATTGGCCGATATAGAGAAATCCGATGCAACAGTAGAGACAAAACTGCAACGAAAGGAGGAAGTTTTGACGGAGTATTCGCTAAAAGCTGAGCGGATACATACTGTACAGCAGTTGCTGAAAGCGTACGCTTTATTTGAAAAAGATATTGAATATATTGTGGTAGAAGGGCAGGTAAAGATTGTGGATGAGCAAACGGGACGTATCATGGAAGGTCGCCGTTATAGCGATGGACTGCATCAGGCTATTGAGGCAAAAGAAAATGTAAAAGTAGAAGCTGCTACACAAACCTATGCCACGATTACGCTGCAGAACTTTTTCCGCATGTATCATAAACTTGCCGGTATGACCGGTACGGCGGAAACAGAAGCGGGCGAATTTTGGAGTATATATAAGCTGGACGTAGTATCCGTTCCAACCAATATCTCGGTGGTACGTAAAGATGAGCAGGACCTGGTGTATAAAACCAAGCGCGAGAAATTTAAAGCGGTAATCGAAGAAATAGAAAAACTGCGCAACAGCGGGCGTCCTACATTAGTTGGTACTACTTCTGTGGAAGTAAGCGAATTGCTGAGTAAGATGCTGCAGGCAAGAAAAATACCACATAACGTATTGAATGCAAAACAACATGCGCGTGAGGCACAGGTGGTTTTGGAAGCCGGATTGAACGGCGCCGTAACCATTGCAACCAACATGGCTGGTCGTGGTACGGACATTAAATTAGGCCCCGGGGTTAAGGAAGCGGGCGGATTGGCTATCATAGGTACGGAGAGGCACGAGTCACGTCGTGTAGACAGGCAGTTGCGTGGTCGTGCAGGACGCCAGGGTGACCCCGGTACTTCTCAGTTTTATGTGTCTTTGGAAGATGACCTGATGCGCATGTTCGGTAGCGAGCGTATTGCATCGTTGATGGACAGAATGGGCTACAAAGAAGGAGAAGTGATACAGCACAGTATGATTACTAAAAGTATCGAACGTGCACAAAAGAAGGTGGAAGAAAATAACTTTGGTATCCGCAAACGGCTGCTGGAATATGATGATGTAATGAATAAACAGCGTAATGTGGTGTACACGAAGCGTGAACATGCCCTTTTTGGAGATCGCCTCGCGCTGGACCTGGATAATGCTTTTTACAACGTGGCGGAAGGGTTAATCATTTCTTTCCGTGAACAGGAAGACTTTGAAGGCTTTAAACTTGCATGCATCATACATTTCGGAATTGATACTTCCATTTCGCAGGACGAGTTTACCAAAGGGGATATCAGCAAAATTGCTAACCATTTGTATGGCGAAGCATCCTCCCGGTATCAGGAACGAAAAGAGAATCTGACGAAGCAATCTATGCCGGTTTTCCAGAATATTAAGCTCATGCAGGGCAACCATATCGAAAATGTGGTGGTGCCTTTTTCGGACGGTAAAAGAGGAATTCAGGTATTGGTGAACATGAAAAAAACGCTGGAATCAAAAGGAACGGAATTACCTAATACGCTGGAAAAAACAATAACCCTGGCCCTGATTGATGACGCATGGAAGGAGCACCTGAGGGCAATGGACGATTTGAAACATAGTGTTCAAACGGCAGTGTATGAACAAAAAGATCCATTGGTGATTTATAAAACGTCGGCTTTCGAGATGTTCCGAAACATGGACAGTGAGGTGAGCAGGGATATCGTTTCCTTCCTTTGCCATGCTGCCATTCCCGTAGAACAACAGAATGCTGCTCAGATTAAGGAAGGGAAGGAGCGGAAAACAGATATGAGCAGACTGACCGCGAATAAAGACGAAATTGATGCCCGTGGCGATGATTATGCGGCAAACGAAAATGACTATTACGACCCTTCCGGTGCTGCCGTAAAACAGGAACCTGGTAAGGTTGGTCCAAAGATCGGACGAAATGATCCCTGCCCCTGCGGTAGTGGAAAAAAATACAAGCAGTGTCACGGAAAGGATGCTTAGTTCAAAAGCGGGCAGTAAAAACTGAAATCCTTTTTTGAAATCTCAAACATTTCCACCGTGTGGGATATCAAATATTAAAATTGAACATTGCCTCTTATATTGATCACACCTGTTTAAAGCCAGACTCGACGCTCGAGGATATTAAGAAGCTATGCGCTGACGCGCTCGGCTATGGTTTTGCCTCCGTTTGCGTTCCACCGTTATATGTAAAAACTGCAGCTACCCTGCTTGCAGGATCGTTGGTGAAAACTGCAACGGTAATCGGTTTCCCTTTTGGATATTCGGCAATAGAATCCAAACTGGCTGAAATAGTTTTGGCCATCGTAGATGGTGCGGATGAACTGGACATGGTAATCAATATTGCAGCCGTTAAAAACGGCGATTGGCAGTTTGTTGCCAATGAAATCAATACAATACTACCGGTTATTCGAAATAAGCAGCGTGTGCTGAAACTTATTATAGAAACAGGGTTACTTACAGAGGATGAAATTATAAAGTGTTGTGAGTTATACGGTGCGGCAGGTGTTGACTTCGTCAAAACATCTACCGGGTTTTCCGGAAAGGGAGCAACGGTTGAAGGGGTTGCCCTGATGAAAAGGCATCTCCCGGCTCAGGTGCAAATAAAAGCATCAGGCGGAATTCGCAGTTATGCATTGGCCACAGCGCTTATAGCCGCCGGTGCAAGTCGTATTGGTTGTAGCTGCAGTATAGATATTATCCAACAGGACGAACAAAGTGCAGTTTGATTTTAATTTAACTTTTTAAAAAGCCAAATCGTTTGTGCTAAAGTGGTGTGGCAGGGTAAAAAACTATACATTAGCAGTATTGGTTTCGAACGCAAAATTTATCAGTATGAGAATAATGCTAATCTCTCTGGTTTTTCTGTTTTGTATTTCAGGAGTAAGGGCACAGCAAATAACCGCCGACACCCTGCAGAATATTACCCTGAGTACAGATGCAAGGTTAAACACACTGTTGAATAAATACCGGGAGGTGAATGAAGAATTGTATTTAAAAAGGCTCCGTAATATTCAGGGATTCAGAGTTCAGGTAATTACCACAAATGATCGTAACGGGGCGCTATCAGTTAAAACCCGCATGCTCAGCGACTTCCCGGGCGAAAAAACCTATTTCATTTACCACGCGCCCTACTTTAAAATTCAGATGGGGAATTTTAAAACGAGGGAAGATGCCGAACAGCTTATGCAGGAGGTTAAAAGAATTTATCCTTCCGGCGTATTTATTGTGCCTTCGATAATTGAAATTCGCCCAACCAAAGAAGATGAACTCATGCTCGACGCAATGAAGCGGGACCGTTAAGTGGCAATAATAAATCCTTAAAGCATAGTAAAGGAATCCAAAAATTTAGTAGTAAAATTCCCCTTTCTGAAGTCTTCATTACGCATCAGTTGCTGATGAAAAGGGATAGTGGTTTTTACTCCTTCAATTACATACTCGCTTAATGCTCTGCTCATGGTATTAATCGCCTCTTCACGGGTACGGGCAACTGCAATAATTTTCGCAATCATAGAATCATAATACGGCGGAATAACGTATCCGGCGTAGGTATGGGAATCAATACGCACACCATGTCCTCCGGGCTGATGTAATACAGTAATCTTTCCCGGAGAAGGCCGAAAATCATTGTAAGGATCTTCTGC
>JADZFY010000085.1 GCA_020854215.1 Chitinophagaceae bacterium
ACGGGAACATTTACAAAACCCCGCCGGGTTCCTGCCCCATCCGTTGGTTGCCAGTTGGCGTTAAGCGCAAAACCATGAAGTGCACCGGCTTCATCTACACCTGCATATTGCCCCTGATTATAGGGTGCATTGTATTTAGCTGTTGGAAGTTCTACAGCTTCCGGTTTTTCGTTCTTATACGTATGGTCTGCTGATTTCAACAAAGTTTTAATGGTCTGAAAATAGATCTCCTGTCCGAAAGGTGAAGGATGCACATCTTTAAAATCATCTTTCCAGGAGAACTCCCCATTTGCAATACGCTGCTGTACTTCCTCTGACAGGTTGAGAAAACTAAGTTGATAATACTTTGCCATCTGATCGTGCAACGCTACCTCCGCGGGTGTTTTTCCATTTTTATAATCTTTGATTTTATCTTCATCGGCAAAGGCCATCAATACAATATTCATCAAAGGGTTAACGGTTCGTGCATGTCGTATGATGCCTTCCAACGCTCTCTGCTGTTGTTTTGCAGGCGTTTTATTGACCCAGTCATTGACCGCAGTTTCCAGGAACAAAAGATCAACTTTTCCTTTACTTAACACATCCGTCTGCAAACGAAAAGCATGCGGCACACTTCCCAATGATGCGATGCCTGCATATATAAAATGAAATTTTGTTTGCGGATAAGCTTCCCGGAGATATTGAACCGTTCTATCCTTCCAACCCGGATTTTGTGTGATGGAACCACCCAGAAAGGCAATCGTTATTTCCTGCTTTTGTTTAATCTGATAAATACTGTTGTTCAAATCGCCATAACGGAATACAAATTTTTCATTGGGTAGCAGGTGTTTTACAGGAATCGTGTGACCAACAATGAAGTTTGCATACTTTTCCGGATGCGCTATTGTAAAATGATGCCCTTCAAAATTCACGCCTTCGCTCATAAAGTCCACCCTTATTTCACCACCGGCTTTTTTATAATTCCTTTCAAATACTGCGGTATTTTCAGCTACCGGTACAATACTGTCGCTTGCGCATACTACGTGTACTACGGGCACTTTAAAAGCTGCCAGTGTTTCCAGACGATCAACCGGGTTGTCATCAAAAGTAGCTGCTTCCTGTTCCGTAATATGGTATGCTTCGAGCATTTTCTTCCAGTTGCTTTCGCTGCCTTTACCTGTTCCCCTGCCACCCGGCCAACTCCTGAAATCCAGTACCGGCGCTTCTGCATAAATACAACTCACTTTGTCCGGATTTCTCTTAGCCCATCCATATACATATAAACCGCCACGACTCACACCCTCTAATGCAGGTCGTGTTGCGAAATGCATTTCAGTAGTCAGGTAATCATAAAATCTATCCCATACCTGCATGGCTTCGGCACTGCCAAACATATCGCTGCAATCCACGTAAGCCACATGAAATCCACGCGATAAAAGAATGCTGTCCATGTCGGTGTGCCAGTCCGGGAAGTAAGCCCGCCATACCCACGGGTTTCCCGTTAATGCCATATGTGGTGCTACAACATGCGCCTGCCTTCCTTCAAAAAGAAAACGCTGTTTAGTAAATCCATGCCATGTGCTTTGCACCACCTGTTGCTGGGCCACTGCTGCAGCGTATCCAAATACGAGCAGTATGAGGTGGAATACAATTCTTTTCATACCTGGCATAATAGTGCAAATTGAAATGTGGAGTGTGAAACGAGACTGTGTTCCATATATTTCATTTTAGATATTCAGCCAAAACCGGAGCCAGTTTATTATATCCCTCTGCATTAGGATGCAAACCATCACTAAACAGACGTTCATCTATTTTACCCGAACTGTTGAGGAATACCCTCCCGGGATTAATATACGTAGCCTTTTCTGCCAAAGCCAGCTTGTTAATGTCTTTATTAATCTCCTTTACTCTTTCTTCCCCATCCCGCCTTGGAAATATTCCGGACAACAATATCTCCGTTGCAGGCTGTCGAAACCGAATGGCTTTTAGCAATTGTTTTAATCCGGCAATAATTTCTTCGTTTGTATTCAAGGCTAAATTATTCGTACCAATCATTACCACAACATGCTCAGCTTTGTATCCGTCCAATGCACCATGATAAACCCTCCATAAAGCATTCTCTATCCTGTCCCAGCCAAAAGCCATATTTCTCATACCCAGCGGAGCCAGATAACGATTCCACGAGTCTGCCCCCCGAACAATTGGGTCTGCGGGTTCACCTCCCCAAAAGTGAATAATGGAGTTAGCGATTACCACATTACGTGGTGGTGATTTTTTATTGAGTTGCAAAATCGTATGATGTCTCTCCTTCCAGTCGTAACCATCCCGGTCCTGTACCACCGGCTGCAACGTACTCATAGACGAAGAAGCAGGTTCATGAACAATCTCCCTTATTTTCTTCGTGTATGCATCGGCGTGCTGCTTCATGCCAATATCTGCAGGATGAATACCATCAACCGTAGAATTGATATCCAGTCCTATTTCTGAATTGGTTAGAAGATAAATATTCTTCGTCCCCTCTTTCAGGAGCTTCTCGTAAGTCTGCCGTAACACCTTACTGGTGCGTACACAAGCCTCCACCGATTTTTTATTAATAACGCCCTCGTTATCGCCCAAACTATGCTCCACCAACAATACGGGAATAGCAGGCCGTTTCGACTGCAACCCTTTGACTGCTTCTCTGATTTTAGTCTCCAGTTCATCATCAGGTATTCCCACCAGGTTGGGCAAACAATCCAATACGTATACTTTAGCATCAATCTCTGTCATCAAATCAATCAACGGCGTTTCTAATCGTCCGTTACCCGAAAAGCCAAAATTGACTAACGGACAATCTAACTGTCGCTCGAGAATAGAAGTCCAGGCTAAACCCGGCCTGGAAGCACAACCTCCCTGGGCGATGGATGTACCATAAATCACTACAGGCTTTTCATCTGAAAGGGGCATCGGGATAAAGGTGTTTCCTTCCGGAACACCAATTTCCATCCAACTAACGCTATTGTATAATGGAAGGAAAAGCCGGTACTCAAAAATTCTGCTTCTGTAATTTTCATCCACTTCAAGGTTGGAGAAAGTGTAGGTGATGGTATCCCCAAATTGATACCGTCCCGGCGCCCAAACCCACCTGCCACTATGGTCAATTGCAAATAAATCCACTCCGCTTACCCCGGTGGCGGGCATGTGTGGCATGGCAAAGTCACCTTTTGATGTGGTACCATATCGAACCACAATCTGGTCCGAGTTAGACTTGAATTTAATATACAGTCCGGCACTGTTCCGCGACAAATCCCATACTGCCTGCCTCACCATCTGCTCTGCCTTTGCCGGCAGGCGATCATAAAAATTTTTAACTTCTTTTGGCCATGCCTGCCCTTCCAATACCGGAAAAGAATTTTTAGCGGGGTTCCACCAGGTGAACACAGCAGCGGTTTGTGCCACGGTGTGAAATGTAAAACCCAAAAAAACAATAACAACAGAAAGAATCTTTTGCATATTTAATTATTGAATAAAAAAAACAATATCATTCTCCGGGCCAGGGCGCCAGTTTTCCCGTAGCCTTATACACTGGGCGTTGCGCTTCTACTGATTTCAAATACCCGGTTAACAGGGATTGTAAATTTTGCGCCTTACGTGGATGGCGTTGTGAAAGTTCGTGCTGCTCGCCGATATCGTCCTTTATATTGAACAATTCGGAATGCCCATCCTTATAATAGTAAATCAATTTCCAGTCGCCGGAACGAATGGTGCTGGTAGCTCCAATGCCCGGACCCGAAGGTCCCCAGTTATTGGGATAATGCCAATACAGGTCCCGAAGTTTTCTTTCGGCCCCGGGGTTTTTTAAAAGATCGGTAAAAGATATACCATCAACATGCTGTACGGTTTTTGGCGTGTTTACCCCGGCAATGGAAAGCAGGGTTGGAAAAAAATCTTCAATAATTATATACTGATTACAGGTGCTGCCGGAAGGTGTAACTCCCGGCCATTTGACGATCATGGGTTCCCGTATGCCGCCTTCATAAGCGGATCCTTTACCACTGTTGAGCGGCGCATTTTGGGTATGTGGTGTACCTGCACGGGCATGAGCACTCAGCCCGCCGTTATCCGACATAAAAATGATAATCGTATTGTCAGCAATACCTTTTTTTCCCACATAATTCAAAATGTCATTCAGGCTCTGGTCCATTCCTTCTATCATCGAAGCATAGCGTGCTTCACTTTCCGGCAGTCCCTGGTCTTTATATTTTTTATAAAACCGATGGTCAGGTTCTAGCGGCACGTGCACAGTGTAATGCGACAAATACAAATAGAAGGGCTTTTTAATGGAGAGCGCGGTATCCATTGCCAGTATAGCCTCTTTTGTAAGCGCATCAGTAAGGTTGATATCCTTTCCCCAATATTTTTCCAGTCCGGGAATCGCCCATACTTTTCTGCTGGTGTCCAATGGGCTGTTTCCAAAATCGTTCAGTCCCTGGTAAGTAGCAGGCCCACCGGCAGCATGACCGGCGATATTTACGTTGAAGCCCAGGTTTTTGGGATCGGCACCCGGCGTTCCTATAGCACCCCAGTGTGCCTTACCACAATGAATGGTATAGTAGCCATTGTTGCGTAAAATTTCAGGTAACGAAGTAGCATATACGGTATTTTCAATACCCGGCACGGGAGATAATCCGTTAACGTTCCATTGTGGATATTCCAACACATCATCCTTACCATCGGTGGAAATATTTTTCCGTAATGTCCAGTTAGTCACCCGGTGGCGTGCTGCATTCATTCCCGTCATTAAACTTATGCGGGTTGGTGAGCAAACGCTGCTGGCATAAGCCTGGGTAAATTTCATACCCGATGCAGCGAGCCGTTCCATTGCCGGCGTATGATACAAATGGTTAAAAGGTGTTGGCTGGGTCCAGAAAGGTACGGAAGTATCCTCCCAGCCCATATCATCCACCATAAATAAAATGATATTGGGTTGTTGCTGCGCAGATGCATCAGCGGGTAATAATAACCGCATTAAAAGTATTCCAACGAAATAGCTAAGCTTTTTCACTATCATTTTATTTTTAGATAAGATAAAAATCGGGTTGCCATACCGGTACTGCAAGGTGCTAAAATGGTACCGACCAGATGCTTCCGCTTTTAGAAGCTACAATTTACTGCATGTAGCTAAAATAATTGCGGCTTTATGTGACAAGTGAAATGGCGCTGATTGTTTTTTATTTGGTTGAAGCCTTCCGGTCATTTTCAACTGTTTCGTTTATCCACACCGCTTGCGGCTGTATTTCGTTAACTTCTGCGTTGCGTAAAAAGCAAAACGATGTTCATGTGGCCACAGTTGTACGCAATGGGAGCGACATCAGGATCTCCGTAACCTGCCTTCCCTCATCACACCAAAAAAGATATAAAACACGAAATGGGATATTGATTTACCGTCGCCAAAACCCTCGATCAGCCAAACGACGAAATTTTTCCGGGGATATTCCACCCCAAGCTTCCGATTCATTTGTTCGTATCTTCAACCGTTCATTTCAGATTGTCGCCGATTGATGGGATGCCAACCGGGGTAGCCTTCCCTGGGCAGTGTCCTCACCGTCTGCGAATAGTACGGCTTTACGACATTTTGAAATGCACCCATCGTCAAAGCACCAATTCTGAATTATTATTATATTTGAAATGAAAGCTAATATCCTTAAATGAATTCCGAATGAAAACGCCTCAAAACAGCAATTCATTATTCACATCCCAGGGCTCAAATCCTATGCTGACCGAAATGGCAGTAAACGATCCGTTTTTTTTGGCCTTCAACGAAAGCCCGATGCCCATGGCAATTTTACTTCCTGATGTGCAAAATCCTATTGTTACCGGCGTTAACAAAGCCTTCCTGAGTGCTACCGGTTGTAAGCAGGAGGATATTACAGGGATTGGAATAACTGACTTTTTTTTCAGGCAACACCACAAGGCTGCTGAAGGCGTCAGGCTACTCAGTCGGTCGCTTCAAAAAGTCATAAACACTCAACTGCCCGACGTGATGCCGGTACTAAAATACTTCTCTGAAAGTCCGGAGAAACGGCAAAGGCGGTATTACCAATGCAGAAACATTCCCTGCCCGGGTGCCAACGGGCAAATACAGTATATCCTTTTTTCTGCAACTGACGTTACCGAACGATATACAGCGAACCGGGAATTAAAAAAAATGTGGCAACGGCTGGTTTCCGGACAAAAAATAGCCAAAGTGGGTTATTGGGAAGCAGACCTTATCAGAAATAAGGTGTTCTGGTCGGATGAAGTGTACACGATACTTGGGGTAAAAAAAGATGAGGTAATCGCCGGAGTGGATATGTATCTTAACGCCATTCATCCCGTAGACAGAGCCATGTATTTTGAAAACAGGCAATTGGCTTTATCGGGCAAAAAAGAAATGGATATTGAATTACGAATTCATCAACCGGATGGAACGACAAAATGGGTGCGCCAGGTAGGCAAAGTGGAGAAAAATAGTGACGGGAAAGTAGCGGCTTTTGAAGGTGTAATTATGGATATTACCGACGCTAAAAAATTGAAGCTGTCTCTGGAAGAGAGCAACACCAGGTACAGCCATATCAGCAAGGCTACATTTGACTCCGTATATGATTGGGACATCGTGGCAGAGAAGTTCATTTGGCGGGAAAACTACCACGAAAACTTTGGTTACGATGCGGAAGCAATGTCGGACAGCAAATGGTGGTCCACACATGTACACCCGGAGGATATTGAACGCATTCTTGATATTAATACTACGGCGCTGAAAAGCGGGGAAACCCACACGGTTAACGAATATCGTTTTCAAAAAAACGACGGTACCTATGCCCACGTCGTGGACAGAAGTTTCATCATCAGAGATGAAAACGGAAGGCCAATACGAATGGTTGGCGCCATCCGCGACATCACCAGCAGTAAAAAACTTCAGGAGTTATTACACAAAACCAACCAGCTTGCAAAAATTGGTAGCTGGGAAATTGACCGGGTAAACCAAACTGTTTTCTGGTCTGATATTACTAAAGAAATTTACGAGGTACCGTCCGACTTTCAACCTTCCATAGGGGCAATTCAGGCCTTTTTCAAAAATGAAGAAATCCTAACCGCAATAAACGAGCGCATACAATTAGCAATAAAAAACGGAATTCCCTGGCAGGAAGACTACCAGATTCTTACGCATCAGGGCAATATTAAATGGGTGCGTAATATTGGAGAACCTATGATTGAAAACGGATTATGCAAGAAGATTCATGGCAGCATTCAGGATATAAACGACCAGAAAAAATCCGAACTTGAAATAACGGAATCTGAAAAAAGATACAGTGAACTATTCCGTTTGAATCCGCATCCTATATGGATTTTTAAGGAGGATTCGTATCGCTTTGTTAAGGTAAATAAAGCTACCCTCGATCTGTATGGTTATAGTGAAGAAGAGTTTCTCGAACTGACAGTGCTGCAAATGCGCCCACCTGAAGAGATTCCGGTATTACTCAACACGCTAAAGAAAAATAAAAAAGGAGAAGGCTTCATCAGCGGAAGATTTAAACACAAGACAAAAACGGGAAAAATAATAACGGTAGACGTTGTGAGTGTTTTAATGGACTTCAATAATGCTAAATGTCGCCTGGCTATCATTACCGATATTACAGAACGATTGCGCTATGAGCAAAAAATAGCCCGTGCTGTTATTAAAACACAGGAGAATGAACGGTATGAGATTGGGTCCGAACTTCATGATAATGTTTGCCAGATTTTAGCCAGCACTTATGTAAGGATGAATCTTTTGGATTCTTCGGTAGAGGAAGCGTCTCAACCGCTATTTAGGGAATGTAAAGCATTTATTG
>JADZFY010000086.1 GCA_020854215.1 Chitinophagaceae bacterium
CAATGCCGCCTTCCTGAAAAGGATTTTCGGTATGACCGTAAAATGCAAGGGTGAGTAAACGACCGTTTGGCGCCACGTAAAACCCCATGCGCTGGTGCATCATATAGCCATAGTATCCATTCGGAACACTTACACCTGCCGGCGCCTCGTAAGGTGGAAAAAGAATCCGGGGAGCCGACCAGTTTCTGCCATCCGCAGAAATAAGCAGCAGGGTTTGTCCGGGTGCAATATGTTCATCTACCGGGTTACTCAGATACTGCAGATAGAATTTTCCATTCCAGTAAGCCAGATTGGGTGCGTGATTATATGTCCAGCCTTGTTGCTGCTCTCCTATTGCGCCATATTTTCTGTTAGCCCGCATCACCTGAACACTCTCTGTTCCAACCGCCCAACGTAATCTACCCTCATGTACACCGGGATCAATGGTTTCGCCTCCCACGTAGCGAACTGGCTCAGAACTGCTGCCCGTTTGAGCAGGAAGGTTTACAGCAACACAAAGGATAAAAAAAATGGCTACACTACGCAACCGGCACCGGCTTCTTTCATTCATAAAAAACGTATTAAGCTTTTAAATTAAGAGGGCATCACAAAATGGTTCTGTGTCAATCCATTTGCCTGCCTACTAAAGAGCAATACCCGGCAGCTTCATACTGCAACAAACCCCGCGAATAAACCCCTTCGCCAGAGTCGCTCTTACGCCCTTAGATTCCGTTTCAATAGAATCTAAAATTACCAATAACAATTATCTAACCTATCTGCCTAATAAGAAATAGCACAAACAGGGAGGCAGGGATTCGTCCATTGGTGGGGTATAAATTTCCAACAATTGGAAACATGTTAAAATTTTTCAAATAAAAATCAGGATATTGGGAACGCAATTTCGGCATACCAACTAAAATCATCTTCACCATTTCATTAAATACTACTACCCATAATCATGAAAAGAACAACCCTTTATTCTATTGCAATCGTTTTATCCCTGCTGGTTGCAACACAGCAAAACCTGGCCCAGGGCAACGCTGCACTTTACGATTCAAAATCATTTTCATCTCAGGAAACCATTCACTTATTTAACGGAAAGAATCTCGATGGCTGGTATACTTTTATCAAAGGCCGCGGACGAAACAATGATCCGCAAAAAGTATTTAAGGTGGATCACGGGGCTATTCATATTTCGGGTGAAGATTGGGGTTGCATTACCACCAACAACGAGTTTAAAAATTACCGATTAGTGGTGGAGTATAAATGGGGTGAAAAAACCTTTGGCTCCCGGGCAAATAACGCCCGCGACAATGGTATCCTTTTTCATTCCAAAGGAGAAGATGGCGGCTATGACGGCACCTGGATGCATTCCATAGAATGTAATGTAATCGAAGGCGGAACCGGTGATTTTATTGTAGTGGGTAATCATAGTAATGATTACATGCTGATTAGCCCGGCGGCTCCCGAAAAACAAAACGGCTCCTATATCTACCAGCCCGGAGGCGATCCCGTTACCATCAATAGCGGGAGAATTAATTGGTTTGGCCGGGATCCGGAATGGAAAGATGTAAAAGGGTTCAGAGGTAAAAACGACATAGAGAAACCCATCGGGCAATGGAACAAATTGGAATGTGTTGTAAGAGACAGTGAAATATTTATTTACCTGAACGGCACATTGGTCAACCATGCCATCTATACCAAACCGAGTGAAGGCCGCATTCAGATTCAGGCAGAAGGTGCCGAAATTTTTTATCGAAGGATTGATTTAACGCCCCTTCCTGAAATACCGCCCTTTGTGCCGGAAGGATAAAAACACGCAATAATATGCATATGCGCTTCCTGATCCCGTATCAGGCAGGTAGACGCAAGCTGTACTCAAATCCTATTCCCGCAACAACCGGCAACCCGATTGGGAAATAACGATCAGGTAATTGGCAAAACCCAGCCATCAATTTTCCTTCCCTTTCGGGCCATTAAAATAGTTCTTTAGCGCATCACTCCTGTCCATCATTTCTTTTTGTTGCTTCTTCCATTCATCACTGTCGAAATAGTGTTTCAGATCGTCTGAATTCTTTTTTATCTCTTCTATTTGCTTTTTCCATTCGGGACTATCAAAATACTCCTTTTGAAGTTTGATAGCGTTTTTTCTGATTTCTTCAACTTGCTTTTTCAGCGCTTCATTGGATTTCTGCATGTTTTCCACTTGTTGTTTCCACTGTTCGCTTTGAAAATATCGTTGCACAGCGCCGGTACTCTTCTCTATTTCCTGCATTTGCTTTTTCCACTCGGGACTGTTAAAATACGCTCCGAGTTTCTGACTAAAAACAGAATCAAATTGCTTAAAATTGAATACCGAATGTTCTTCTGGCAAAGGAACGGTGTCAGGTAAAGACGGAAGCGGGGGAAGTGGGGGAAGTGGCATCATGTGCGGAGCCGGTGGTTTTGGTGGTTTCGGTGCTTCCGGCAAATACCCCGGAGGTGTTGGTGGCAGCGGAGGAGTTATATCCCTGCCACCGGTGTCCATACTGCGTAACACTGGCACGGTGTCCATACCCACAACCGGCTTAACATAAGAAACATTCTTTTTTATTCCTTCCTTTTTCGCAACATGCGTTTTGCCATTGTCTTTCGGAGAAATCCACGCAAGGGAAACGATCGTTGACATCACAATGGTTACAGCGATCAGTTTCTGGCGGCGATTTGTGTGTTTACTTTTCATTTCCATAATGTTTTTAATACGGTGTAATAAATAGGAACGCTTATCCGTTGCAGCCATGGCGAGACGATGGTGACATTGCGCCGACTCTTCAAGGGCGAGAAGCGCACGGGCGTATGAATACGGTTCGGTTACCTGCAACACCATTTCATCACAGGACTGCTCGCGTTGGTGGCGGATGTGCTTTGAAATCCATCCGGCAAAAGGATTGAAGAACAGCACTATGTCTGTAACGGACTGAATAATATTTAACAGGTAATCATTTCTCCGGATATGAGCCAACTCATGTAAGAGTAGCGCTTCAATCTGTTGTGGAGATAAATGCGTAAAAGCGGTCATTGGCAATAATATCAACGGCTTGAAAAAGCCAATCATTAAAGGAGTAACCGTATGGCGTGACAGATACGGATATACCCTTTTCCGGAGACCCATAACATGCGAAAGTGTTTTAATCCGCGCTTGCCAAAACGGGTCGAAACTTATATGTTCCTTTCGCCTAAGCGTAATCGTATGCATATAACTTAAAGCCAGACGCAAACCACACCAAACGAGACCGGCAAAATAAAACGCTACGATCCAGGGTAAGCTATTTTGCAAAAATGAATACGACGGTCCATTGAAAACAGTAAAAACTGAGCCGTCAAAAATATCTTGTTCTGGCAGGCGCCCCTGATTGGACTGCACATAATCAAGGGCATAGGCATGGGCGGGTAAGCGTTGCAAAAAAGAGATCACAAACCACGCAAGCATACTCAAATGAGCGATATAGGAAATTGCATATTTAAACCGGGAAGTAGCATGCGGCATACACTTTAATACCACACGAAGGCAAATGAAAATGATAATTCCCTGACCCAGGCTGTATACGATAGCCTGCCCCAAAGCCTGTACGACAGGCGAAGAAAGAAAATTAAGATAATGCATGGTTGTCAATTTTTAAACGCGTTGACCCATCAACCATATATCCCTCCGAATGGTCTATTTTTTTGGATTAGCCTTCCCTTTTACATCATCCTGCCTTACAATGTTATCGAGATATTTTTTTATTTCAATTAACTCGTCCCTAGAAGCACGATGATTGCCAAGGGCATGCATGATGAGTTGAGCGGGAGAGCCTTTAAACATGCCATCAATGATTTTGCCCACGAGTTGCTTCTGAAAAAACACCTGTTTCACGGCACAGGCATACACATGGGTACGATTGGTTGTATTTCTGGTCAGCAATCCCTTTTCAAGCATAATTTGCATCAGCTTCAGCGTAGTGGTATAGCCCGATGCTTTGTTCTTTAACAGCAACTCATGTACTTCACGCACGGTAGAAGGGCCGCGTTCCCATAGCACCCTGAGTATCTCCATCTCACTCTCTGTGGCTTTATTGGTCTTCAAACTTTTCATGTCGAAAAACTTAATTACGAATACTTTCGTAGCACTAAAATACGAACTTTTTCGTAGGAACAAAATATTTTCTTCGCGAGTAATCGCTTTTAACGATTCATTATCATATCCTTCAACCCAGGCCAGGTATCGAACAGCCGGAACCCGGATACTTCCCGGGTGCTATCAACGGTATAATGGATATATTTGTGCACACAATCAGGAACGAAAAAATAAACTTCAGATTCCGGGCGATTGCTGCAAACAAGAAATATGAATGTAGAACAGATCCGCGAATATTGTTTGTCAAAGGAGGCGGTGGAAGAGTCGCTTCCCTTTGGCCCGGATGTAGTGGTTTTTAAAGTGGACGGCAAAATATTCTTACTCCTGCCATTGGATACTGAATCGCCGCAGTTCAATGTAAAATGTGATCCGGATAAAGTGGAGGAACTCAGGGCGCAGTACGCTAACGTATTACCTGGTTATCACATGAACAAAAAACACTGGAACACCGTAATTGCCGACGGCACTGTACCCGTCGCGCTGTTAAAAACATGGATAGATGACTCATACGCACTGGTTAGAAAAAAGAAAAAATAAAGGGCTGCCTTTTCCGGATTTTTAAAAACACCAAAACATCTCCCGCGTATCACAAACACAATTATAAAAAAGAAAGGGCTACCCATATCCGGGCAACCCTTACCTGCAAAAACAGCTTTTCTTGTCTGGCGACGGTTTAACGCCCCAAATCCTTCGCCGTTATTTAGTTCAGCGATTCGGGAGCATTCACCTTATGCAAAACCGGGACATAGTGTTCTTCCATCATCTCTTCAATATTCTGCTTTTTCTTCCTGCGGTTGAAGCGACTTACCCATTTATCAAATACGGAATACATCACAGGCACCACCACCAGCGTAAGGAACAAAGAACTGATCAACCCTCCAATGATCACCCATGCCAGCCCGTTCTTCCACTCTGCCCCTGCTCCTTTTGCAAGCGCAATGGGCAGCATACCTATTACCATCGCAATGGTAGTCATTAAAATCGGACGCAGGCGGGCATGGTTGGCGTCAATCAAAGCCTGATAGGTACTGGCACCCTCCGCTTTACGCTGGTTGGTAAAGTCTACCAGAATGATCGCGTTCTTGGCCACCAACCCAATGAGCATAATCAACCCCAGTATGGTGAAAAGATTGAGAGAATTATTGGTTAACGCCAATGCGAGAAATGCACCGATAATGGCCAGCGGAATAGAGAACAATACCACAAACGGATAAACGAAGTTATTATATAGTGCAACCATGATCAGGTACACCAGCACGATAGCCACTACCAGTGCAACACCCATTGATCCAAAACCTTCGCTCTGGCTCTCTTTATCTCCGCTCCATACATAACCCACTCCCACAGGGCGGGGCAACTGATCAAATTTTGCCTGCCATTCTGCTGCTACGGTGCCTGAAGGACGCCCTACTACCTGCGACTGGATGGTAACAGAAGTGCTTTTATCCCGACGCTCTAACTGGCTGGGACCGCTTGCTTCCTGTACCGTTGCAAATTGTGATAACCGAATTTGTTCACCACGACTATTGATAAACAGAAGTTGGCTTACATCATCAATACTGCGACGATTAAACTTGTCGTAGCGGATATTGATATCATACTCATACTCACCCTGGCGATATTTACCATCCGTATTTCCGTTAAATGCGGTTTGCATGGTGGTACCTACATTGGCAAGTGTTAAACCAAGTGCAGCCATCTTATCACGATCAACCTGCACTTTAATCTCCGGATTACCTGCCTCCACGGATAAACGCATTTCCGTAGCACCCGGAACCGTTTTCAGTTCGTTCATTGCCGCATTCGCAAACTTAAGCACACTGTCTAACTCCGAACCGGTAACTACCAGTGCCAATGGAGCATTCTCCGCGGTTCCCAATATACTTACCTGTACCGTTTTCACTTTCGCACCTACAAGAATTTGCTGCAACTCCCGTTTTACTTTTACGGCGTAAATACCGGACTCATCTTTTCTTTCGGTTTTGGGTACCAACTGCACATTAATCTCCGCCTTATAGGCAGAAGACTGGGTGGCAACTACTCCATCGCTGCTCTGACCCACCGTAGTGATTAACTTCTTCACTTCCGGTTCAGTTTGGAGATATGCTTCAGCCTTCCTCGTGATCGCATTGGTTTGTTCAATAGAGGCATCTTTCGGCATTTCAATCTGCACTAAAAACTCCCCCCGGTCACTCTTTGCAAAAAACTCTGCACCAATAAATCCTGCACCAACCAACGCAAAAGACCCAAACAACAATCCGACCATTACCGCCAGTGTGGCTTTTTTGTGTGCAAGACACCATTTTAAAATACGGGTAACCCAATCGGTAAAATTGGATAATCCTTTTTCGAATGCCACGATTATTTTACCGAAGAAGGTCTTTCCGGTTATTTTTTCCAACTTGCCAAACCTCGATGACAACCAGGGTACGATTGTAAATGAACTCAATAACGACAGTAAGGTAGCGATAGATACGGTTACACAAAACTGTTTAAGAATATCTGCAGCCAGTCCGGTACTCAACGCTATCGGGATAAACACCACTACAATAACCAACGTAATGGAAACCACCGTAAACCCAATCTCTTTGGTCGCGTCAAAAGCTGCACGCACCCTGTTCTTTCCCATTTCCATATGCCGGTATATATTCTCCAGCACCACAATAGCGTCATCCACCAAAATACCTACTACCAGCGACAATGCCAGCAGTGACATCAGGTTGAGGGAATACCCTAAAAAACTCATGCCAATAAATGTGGCAATCAGCGATGCCGGGATAGCCACCATCACAATAACGGCGTTGCGCACACTGTGCAGAAAGAACAACATCACAAAAGCCACCAGCACAATAGCAAGAATAAGATCATGCATCACTGCATCGGCAGACTGAAGGGTATAAACCGAACTATCATTGGCAATATCCATCTTCAGTCCGGCACCCGAGTAGTCGTTTTGAAGTTTTTGAATGGCTGCTGAAATATTTTTACTAACCGACACGGCATTAGCGTCCGATTGTTTAATAATTTGCAGCGCAATGGCACTTTGTCCGTTTACCCTGGCCAGCTTTTCTACATCCTTTTGTGTGTCCTGCACATCAGCCACATCGCGCAGCCGAACCTGCACGCCATCTTTACTCAGTAAAACCAGATTACGCAACTCCTCTACCGAAGCGTATTTTCCTGCCAGGCGGATCAGGATATCCTGCTCCCTAGTTTGCACACTTCCGGTTGGAAAGTCGAGGTTGGACGTGAGGATAGTTTGCTGCACCTGTGCCAATGATAATCCAAAACCCTGCAATTTATCGGCGTCAATACTCACCTGAATCTCCCGCTCCTGACCGCCTATCAGGTTTACCTGGGCCACGCCCTGCACACGGGATAATACTGTAGCCACCCGCTTGTCCATCAGGTCGTAAAAATCTGCTTCATTGATCTTGCCTGTAGCAGCGAGCGTCATGATAGGCAGATCGTCAATGGAGAACTTGTTGAGCGACGGCGGTTCCGCATCATCCGGCAGATCGCTTAAAATGGCATTTACCTTTCGCTGCGCATCATTAAGCGCCAGATCCACATCGGTACCACTGTTAAGCGTAACCGTTATCAACGAAAGACTCTCAAATGATTTGGCTTCCAGTTTCTTGATATTCTCAAGAGAAGCCACCGCGTCTTCAATCTTCTTCGACACGGTATTCTCCACCTCAGACGGTGACGCACCCGGATAAATGGTGGTGATGGTTACCACCGGAGGCGAAAACTTAGGCAGCAACTCATAGTTGAGCGAGTGATAACTCAATAAACCACCCAGTATCAACACAGTGAACAGTACGATCACCAGGGTTGGTCGCTTGATTGATATTTCTGCAATTTTCATGGAATTATTTTTTATACTTCTAAATATTTCACCACTATTCAACCAGCGATATTTTCGTTCCGTCAGACAGGTTAATTTGTCCGCTGGTAATCACAGCTTCTCCTTCTTTTAATCCTTTCAGAATTTCTACCTGGTCACCCAAAATTCTACCTGCAATCACGTTCCGTAAAACCGCGGTACTGTCGGGATTAATGGTAAACACCTCGTTGCTGTTCACTCCGCCTACAAAAGCGCTTCGGGGAATCAAAGTAACCGGTGCGGATGACGGAAGATTAAACAGAGCGGTTCCGTACATACCTGCTCTTACGATTTGACCAGGATTTGAGGTGAGGGTAATTTCCATAGGAAAACTCAAACTATTATCTGCCTTTGGCGCAATGAATGCTATTTTCCCGGAAAATGTTTTATCCGGAAAAACACTCACCCCAATGCTTACCTGATCACCCGCTTTTAGCTGGGCTACCTGATTTTCTTTTACAGCCACCTGCAATTTTAAAACGCTGATATCTACCAGCTCAAACATCTGTGTTCCCGGTGCTACCACGGTACCCGGTTCAATGAAACGTTTGTTTACGATACCATTGATAGACGACTTTACGTAGGTATCGTTTATCCTGAGTTTTGCCTGGGTTAATCTGGCTTCGGCATTACTTAATGCCAGATTTGCCTGGTCGAGTTGCTGCCGGGTAACCCCTCCTGTGGTGAATGCATTTTCAAAACGGGTTTTATCATTCAACGCATTCTGGTAGGCGGCCGTTGCACTTTCTACATCAACATTCAACTGATCGGCTTTAATGATGGCAAGGGTTTGTCCCTTCTTCACCTGGCTGCCTTCATCTACCAACACGCTGGTTACTCTTCCGGAGATTTCGGAAGGAAAATTGAGCTGCCGTGCAGGAACAAAATTTCCGTTAGCAGTGAACTGCTGTTGCAGTGGTTGTGCTTTTACTATGGTTGCCCTCACTGCCACACTGCTATTGGTTTGTGCCACCAAAGCAGTTTTCGCCGTGTTTTCCTTTTTGTTCTTCATTAACGTGGCAGCCGTAAATGCAACAGCGGCTATAACAATTACAATTGGGGTAAGCGTGCGTATAATTGATTTCTGTTTCATAATACTTTTGTTAGTTTTTTAATAATGATTTGAGTTCACCTTTTGATTTGATCAGTTGAATTTCTGCGAGTTTATAATCGAGCAATGCTGCTGCATAATTGTTATTGGCTTCTGTAAGTGAAGTTTCTGCATCCAGCAGATCCGTTAACGGAGCCAAACCATTGTTATAGTTATTTTGTGTATTTTCAAACACTTTCCTGGCCAGGTTCACATTTACTTTTTGATTATTGAGAATTACCAGGTTATTCTGTATTTGTGTTTTTGCGTTCTCCAATTGGAGATGAAGCGCGAGTTTCGTCTGACTCACATCTTCCCGGAATTTACGAATAGCCACATCAGCCTGACGAATACGCGAGCGGGTTGCTCCGCCGTTAAAAAGTGGCACCCTCAGCGTTAAACCGGCAGAAGCATAGTCAAACCAATTTGCACCGCTACTGGCCGACTTTCCCCAGGGAAAGCGGTTTCCCATACCCTGGTATCCGTAACTTCCTGTTAATGACAGTGAAGGATAGTACTCGGCTTTGTAGCTGTCGCGCTGGTATTGCAATAGTTTTTCCTGTTGGTTTAAAAGCTTCATCTCAGTACGGGTATTCAAATCCATACTATCGGCTCTATCTCTGAGTTCCGGCTGAATGCTGCTGAAATCAACCGGTGGCAACTCAATAGCTGTTTGTATCGGCATACCCATAGCATACTTGAGTTGGTTTTCCAGCAACATCACCGCATTCATCAACTGCTGACGCCGACTCTGCAAATTGGTAACGTTTACTGCTACCCGGTCTAAGTCAATCTTTCTGGCCAGGCCTGCATCATACTGGCCTTTAATGATACCCTGCACTTTTTGTGTTGTTGCAACCGTACTGTCTATCAACAATATTTTATGCCGCTGCACCAACACCTGGTAGTATTGGGAGGCAACCTGTTCGATCAGTTGCTCTTCGGTAAGATCCGCGTTAATCTGATAATATTCCCGTGTTGACCTGGCTGCTTTTAATCCGGTGAAAACACCCTGATCAAACAAGGTTTGAGACAGGGCGATATTTGCGCCGGAATTCCATTTTTGTCCGAATGCTACCATCATGGTTTGACCCGGCTGACCGACGATTTCACCCGGTAAGGCAGTCAATTGCAAAATAGGGTTGTAGGTAAGGGAACCGTTTCCATTTAATTGCGGAAGCGCCCTTGCTTTCACCTCATCAATCTTATAGGAGCCGTTCTCCACCTCCAGCCTCGCTTTACGGGCGACTTGGCTGGCTTTTAAAGCATATTCCAATGCATTGGGGAGTGTTAACACCTGCTGTGCCTGAATAAAAAGTCCCAGGTTCATCAGCAGTATCGCTAACAATCCGGCTTTCATTTTACTTTTTCCTGTTCGATACATATATATTTTCCTTGTTTGGTTTGAAGATGCTGTAGTCCGTTGGGATATCCCGGTGGACTAACTCGTATATTAAATTCTATTGTTTAACATTTTTGTCAATTTGCAGGCAAAAAAAATATTTATTTCATTAACATCTTTAAGATAATTGCCTTTCGTTCTGTGAGCATCTGCTGGTATTGACGATCACTATATTGTAATATTTTTTTAAATAAAGGCTGAACGATCACCGGGTAGATCAACAGGGACATCATGTTGAGCAGGAACTGAATAGGTGGCATTTTTTCAATCGTTCCCCTATTCATTTCTTCTTCCACCATTTTCAGAAATTTCTTCAGGTCATCATTTTTTTTAATATTAGCAAGAACGTCATTCTGGTGATTCACGTCGTCGTTCATCCGGGAAACCAGGTAAACATCCATATACGGATACGTGAACGAATGTTCCAATGCCACGTCAATAAACCGTTCAATTCGAACACGAAAAGGAATATTTTCCTCGCCTGCCGAACTTTTCAGTCTGTCTGTCATGGATTCCTTAGCTTCCTTCAATACCAGGTCAAACAGCACATCTCTGGAACGGAAATAGTAATTCACCAGGGTGCGGTTTACCCCTGCAGCATCAGCAATCTCCTGGGTGGTAGCCTTAAACCTGCCCTCCTTAAAGAACAACTTTTTTGCCGCATCCTTGATTTGCTGTTCCGTTACACTGTCTTTAACTGCCATTTTACTTTATTGTTTGACATTATTGTTAAACAAAAGTAATACCAGGATTTTTTCTGCGCAAGTTTTCTGGCAGAAAATTTTCAAAGGTTAACATTTTTTTTGGGGGTTATTGATCCCCAACCTCCTCCGGGGAAAATACAACCAAAAAAATTTCGGTTAAAGTATTATATGCCGGTGGGTGCTGAAGAATGAGCCGCGTGCAGTACGCTCATCTTATTCACGAGTGGGGTAAGGAGTTCGGGTTGTACATTATCTACATCCTGCAACATGCGCTTTCGCGTTTCCGGATTTTTTGCTTTCATGGCGCCTATCTTCAATAAAAGTTTGTCTTTCCAGGAAAGCTTTGAAAATATCAACCTTCCCGGCAAAAAAAATATATCACTCCTATCTATCAATCCGTCAGGAATACTGTGTTTAATGATTCGTTCCTGCTCTTTAGGGGAGCCGTTACCGCAAACGACAAACAACAACAATTTTTTATTCTTCAGCAACTGGGCATTTCGGCGAATCCATTCGCTAATCAGTAGTTTACCAATATAAACAGAGCTGCCAAGTAAAATAAAATCTGCCGTATGGAGTTGGTCTTTCGTTACATTTTGAACCGGAGTAACGGGCTGTTGTATTGCTTCACCCAGCCAGTCGGCGTATTGGCGGGTTGCTCCGTATTTCCCTTTGTAAATGATAATGGTTTGTGGCATTGGTTTCAAAATAACAGCAATAAAACTACGGGCGGCACTCCCCCGGTAATATGACAGAGGGCAGAAATTTTCCTGATAAAAATCACCTTAAACCGAGAGCGGCCTGGTAAGCCCGGAGCCTCACCAACGTAAACAACGTATTCGTATCGGACGTTTAATCACTGTGAAAGCGTGGTATTCAACCCAAATATTCTTACTTCAAGTTGCGTGTATCGCTATTCCCGGAGCGCTATCGTTTTTGTTCATACGAATAATTTGCACAGATTGCCGCTCCAACGATTACGACGCCATTTCTTTACTCAATCTTTCCTGCTCCTCTTTCTTCAACTTATTGTCCAGCACAAACGTTCCAAAAGGAAGTAATGACGCGATGAATGCCAGCAGTGTTTTACCGAAGCTCCATTTGTATTTAATCCACACCTTCAGCAAAAGCATCATAAACCATACAAAGAGTACACCATGCAACCAGCCCGTATATTTTACTACTTCCGGAAGGCCCGCGAAATACTTCAGTGGCATGGCTATTCCCAGCAGTACAAGATAGGATACACCTTCCATAATAGCCACCAGTCTGAATCGGTTAAGTGTGTTGTCGAGAAAAGATTTTTGCATATCAACTGTTGTTTTTCCAGCGGGCAAAGATAGCTGGTATGCGGGAGAATAGCGGAAAAGCAAAATCTTAAATCTTCTATACATTTGCAGAAATCACTATCATGGCAGATCAGCAACCCAATCAGCTCAATATTGAAATTTCAGAAGAAATTGCGGAGGGCATCTATGCTAACCTCGCAATTATTACCCACAGCCACGCCGAGTTTGTGGTGGACTTTGTAAATGTAATGCCCGGAACGCCCAAAAGCAAAGTAAAGTCGAGGATTATACTTACGCCCCAGCATGCCAAACGTTTTATGAAAGCGTTGGTAGATAACGTAAAGCGCTTTGAAGCTGCCAACGGCCCCATACAGGATATAGAAGAAGTGCAAATCCCGCTCAACTTTGGCGGGCCAACTGCGCAGGCATAAATTGGGTGGGCGGTAGAGGAAACGGCGAAAACTCAGAGGGGAGATAGCTGCGAACACGCTACCGGAAGGTTTTCGAGAGCAGCATCCTGTGTTTCAAACCTAACGGGTTATCGGCACTATGCCTTACTATTGTACACTTCAATCGCTTTTTCGAGGCAATTCATTGCATTGTGAATGGCTTCCGCATTCAACACATAAGCAAACCGTACTTCCTGTTTGCCAAGTCCGGGTGTACCGTAGAAACCGGTGCCAGGCGCCATCATTACCGTTTGTCCCTCGTAGGAGAACGATTCTAATATCCACTGACAAAAGCGGTCGGTATCATCTACCGGGAGCTTGGCCATCGCATAAAAAGCGCCGCCGGGATTAGGACAATAAACACCGGGAATTTGATTAAGCCGCTTAACAAGGGTGTCGCGTCTCAACATGTACTCCGTCTTTGTAGCATTAAAGTAATCGTGCGGCAAATCCAACCCCGCCTCACCGGCAATTTGTCCAAAACTGGGCGGACTTAACCTGGATTGTGCAAATTTCACGACAGCATCCAGCACCTGCCGGTTCTTAGTAATCAATGCACCAATCCGTGCACCGCAGGAGCTATAGCGTTTAGATATCGTATCAAGCAGAATAACGTGGTCATCAACGCCTTGCAATTGCATGGTACTGAAATGCGTGCCCGTATAACAAAACTCACGATACGCTTCATCTGCAAAAAGAAAGAGGTTATGCTTTTGCACTATGCCTTTAAGTTTTTCCAGTTCTTCCCTGCTATACAAATACCCTGTGGGGTTATTGGGGTTACAAATGAGAATCGCTTTTGTTCGGCCCGTAATTTTTTCTTCCAATGAATGAATGGGCGGAAGTGCAAATCCGTTTTCGATTTGAGAGGTCACCGGAACTACTTTTATACCGGCAGCAACAGCAAATCCGTTGTAGTTAGCGTAAAAGGGTTCGGGAATAATAACTTCATCACCTGCATCCAGGCAACTCAGCATAGCGAACAAAATTGCCTCCGACCCACCGGTGGTAATGATAATATGCGAATAGTCGAGTTCTATTCCTGCCTGTTGGTAATAGCCCACCAACTTACGCCGGTAGGATTCATTACCTGCACTATGACTGTATTCTAAAATTTTAAAATCAGAATGACGCACCGCATCCAGCATAGGCAAAGGAGTTTCAATATCGGGCTGCCCGATATTGAGATGATATACCCTGGTACCCCTTTTTTTTGCCGCCTCCGCATAAGGCACCAATTTTCGAATTGGCGAGGCAGGCATTACCTGACCACGTGTGCTGATGGATAACATATAACAAAGATAGAACACACAATATATCTAATTAAAATGAGATCAGAGATTTTTAACCAACGACGCTTTAAATGGCTTTTGCCTGTTGATTTCGCTTTTGCCTTTTCAGTTTTGACCTCTACCTTTGCGCCATGCAAATATTAGATGGCCGGCTGGTAGCACAGACCGTAAAAAATGATCTGAAAGAAAAAGTGGATATCCTTAAAGCACAAGGGAAAAAAACACCACATCTCGCAGCGATTCTGGTTGGCAATAATGGCGCCAGCGAAACTTATGTTGCATCAAAAGTGAAAACATGTGCAGAAATCGGTTTTCATTCTACCCTCATTCGTTTTGAAGAAGATGTTGAAGAGCGGGTGCTTCTTCAGAAGATACAGGAACTGAACAACAATACCGATATTGACGGCATTTTAGTTCAATTGCCCCTGCCCAAACAAATTGCTGAAGAAAAAGTGATCAATACCATTGCAGTTGAAAAAGATGTAGATGGTTTCCATCCCGCTAACCTCGGTAAAATGATTCAGGGGCAGGCAGCCTACATCCCGGCCACTCCTTACGGTATATTGTTACTACTGGAACACTACCATATTGAAACGAAGGGCAAACACGCCGTGGTGATCGGAAGAAGTAATATTGTGGGACGCCCTATGAGTATCCTGCTCAGCCAGAATACGCCTACCGGAAATTGCACGGTAACGCTCTGCCATTCGCATACCCGTAATCTGCGCGACATTTGCCTGCAGGCGGATATCATCGTAGCCGCTTTGGGCAAACCCGAATTTCTCACTGCAGATATGGTAAAGGAAGGTGCCGTGGTGATAGATGTTGGTATAACCCGTGTAAAAGATGATTCCAAGAAGAAGGGTTATGCCATTAAAGGCGATGTGCATTATGAAAACGTTGCTCCAAAATGCAGTTATATTACGCCTGTACCCGGTGGTGTAGGCGCTATGACCATAGCAGCATTAATGCAAAACACGTATCTCGCAGTAACCCAAAATAAGTTGTAGGGCTTTAAAGTTTGTGGGGTTTTGTAATTGTGTTTTTTGGTTTGTACACGAATTATCGGTTTGTAAATTGTATTTAAGTATTGAGTCAATCCAACCATATTTTAGCTGAAACGCTCCCGGTAATGGAGGCTTTTTATACACTCCAGGGAGAGGGAGCGCACCAGGGTAAAGCCGCATACTTTATCCGGCTTGGAGGTTGCGACGTAGGTTGCGTTTGGTGCGATGTAAAAGAAAGCTGGGACGCGAATGTCCATCCGCAAAAGGATATAGATGCGATAGTTGAAGACGCATTGAACGCAGTTCCGGAATGGCAACAGGATCGCGTGAACCAGTCGCCCATAGCTGTGGTTACAGGGGGAGAACCATTAATGCATCAACTCAACCCGCTTACGATTATGCTTAAGAGTGCGGGCTTTCGAACGCATATTGAAACATCAGGCAGTAGTGCCATGAGTGGTTTATGGGACTGGGTATGCCTGTCGCCCAAAAAGTTTAAGGCTCCTTTACCCGAGGTTGCAGGCGTTGCCGATGAATTAAAAATTATCGTGTATAACAAATCAGACTTTGCGTGGGGTGAAAAATATGCTGCAAAGGTAAACAGCCGCTGCCAGCTTTTTCTTCAGCCGGAATGGAGCAAAGCGGCTGAGATAACGCCACTGATTGTTGAATACATCAAAGCAAACCCCAAATGGCAATTAAGTTTGCAAATACATAAGTACATTAATGTTCCCTAATGAAAATCCGAAGCACGAAACACTGAACCGGGGAATCGGAAACTCAAATTGGCTACATTGTCAGCCTCTCAGGAATTTTGATGCTGCACGCAGTTTTCCTTCTCCAAAATATCTTTCAAAATCATGGTGGCGTGTACCCTCGAATTTTCGATGAACCAGCTATGGGTATCCATGCCGCCACAAACCACACCCGCTAAGTAGAGGTTTTTCATATTGGTCTCCATAGTTTCCGGATTATAGTCGGGACGTAATTTCTCATCTTCCGACAAATGGATACCCGTGTTTTGCAAAAAATCAAACTGTGGCTGATACCCTGTTGCAGCAATCACATAGTCGTTGGCAACGGTAACCAATCCCTCAGGCGTTTGTATATCCACGCGGTCGCTGTAAATTGCAGAAAGCGTAGAATTGAAATATGCTTTCACACTCCCCTCTGCAATTCTGTTCTCCATATCCGGTCGCACCCAATACTTCACTCTTTTTCCTACTTCACTTTCCCGGATAACCATTGTCACTTCCGCTCCTTTTCGAAATGTTTCCAGCGCTGCATCCACCGCCGAGTTATTGGCCCCTACCACAACAACTTTTTGCATGGCATAAAAATGGGGTTCTTTATAATAGTGCGTCACTTTGGGCAAGTTTTCGCCTGGTATATTCATCATCACCGGACGATCATAAAACCCTGTGGCGAGCACCACATAACGGGCATGATAGCTGGTTTTGCTTGTCGTCACGTCATATCCATCTCCATTTCCGGTAATGGATTTCACCTCTTCCTGTAAATGTATATTCAACCGGTTAGAAAGGGTAACCCTGCGGTAATACTCCAATGCTTCATTTCGGGTAGGCTTAACCGATATAGACACAAATGGAATTCCGCCTATCTCCAATCGTTCAGATGTGGAGAAGAACGTCATATTATAGGGATAATGATAGAGAGAATTTACCAGACAGCCTTTTTCAAGAATACAATAAGTGAGGCCGGCTTTTTGCGCTTCCAGTGCGCATGCCAGTCCGATTGGACCACCGCCAACAATAATAATATCAAACATGCAAATAAAAAGATTTAAAAACCACTTCGATGCAGGTAATATACTGCAAAGGTAGGAACTGATCCCGAATTGGGTTTGTTCGGCAATTCACGTTCACCTCAGTTACGAACACCGTGTTTGCCCTCATTGATAAGAATTAACGCGAATACCGCATAGTTAACCATATCGTAATAATTGGCGTCAATACCTTCACTGATAAGGGTTTGTCCTTTGTTGGCAATAATTTGTTTAATGCGCAATAACTTGGACAAAATGAGATCGGTGAAACTCTCCTGGCTCATATCCCGCCAGGCTTCTCCATAATCGTGGTTCTTATTCTCCATAAGAGCCTTTGCATTGGCAATCATCTTATCGTAAAGATGCTGCACCCGGGCAATCTCCATATCTTCTGCTTCATCGGCCTTCAGTTCCATTTGAATAAGCCCGATAATAGCATAGTTCAGGATACCGCTGAACTCAGAGGCAATGTCATCATCAACTTTTTGGGAACCTGTTTCCTGGATAGTGCGGATTCTTTTTGCTTTAATATAAATCTGGTCAACTATTGAAATGGTTCTTAACACGCGCCACGATGTACCGTAGTCGGCAGTTTTCTTCAAAAAAATATCTCTGCACTGTTTAACCGCGGCATCGTATTGTTGAAGGGTAGTCATTGTACAACTGCTTATTTAATATGGGATAGCCTATTTTTGTTTTCTCAGTGAAATTTCAAAAATAAGCCGAAAACAAATAATGTACACATTAAACTGTAAGGGTCGCCTGCTGACTATTGACCAGCCCTGGATAATGGGTATTATCAATGTTACCCCTGACTCCTTTTTTAAGGGAAGCCGAAAACAGACCTCTGATGATGTGATGCAGCTTGCAGAAACGATGATAGCAGAAGGCGCCCATATTTTAGATATAGGAGGGCAAAGTACGCGGCCAGGCAGTACACGCATTTCGGTACAGGAAGAAACCGACAGAACAGTGCCATGCATTGAGCGCATCCTTCAGCATTTTCCGGATACCCTTATTTCCATTGATACCTTTTCTGCGGAAGTTGCCCAAACGGCAGTTAATGCCGGAGCAGCGATTGTAAATGACATTAGTAGCGGCGATATGGACGAGCGAATGATTTCCACTGTTGCTGCCCTTCATACGCCCTATATATGCATGCACATGCAGGGTACTCCGCAAAACATGCAAGATAATCCGCAGTATGAAAATGTATCCCTGACTGTGCTGGATTATCTGTCCCGCAAGACCGCGCAATGCCAACAGGCAGGTATCAACGATATTATTGTTGACCCCGGCTTTGGCTTTGGCAAAACCATTGCCCATAATTTTTCTCTGCTCAAATCATTGCCTGCACTACGAATCATTAACCGCCCGGTAATGGTTGGACTTTCGCGTAAGTCTGCCATTTATAAAACCCTGGGTATAACGGCTGAGGAAGCCCTGAATGGCACCACCGCCTTGCATACGATAGCGTTAATGAACGGAGCCGATATACTGCGTACCCATGACGTGAAAGCAGCAAAAGAAGCCATAACGCTATTTACGGCGTACAAAATTTCCTGATTTTATTTTCGACCACGGGCTTCTGAGCATCTAATGTTCGGGTAGTCAAAATACAGCAGCTGCGGAAGAAGCTATTGCCCGTGAATTTTCATCGTTGTTTTGCAATACCGGTCATTTGTTGCCCATGGAATTCAAATATAAAAACGGACAGCTACCAAAGTAAACTGTCCGTTTGAAACTACTTGTTAGGGAATGACCATGCAAATAATAAAAACCTGTCATTACCTCTTGCTGTAACGTAACACTTTCACGCCAGCCTATTTATCTCCTTTTGATCTATTTTTTTGGAGGTGCTGCAGGCACTACCGGAGCCGGTTGAGGCGCAGCTGCATCCTTAACATCCAACACTTCTATCTCAAACATGAGATTCGTATTCGGTTTAATTTTCCCTGACCCCTGTGAGCCATACGCCAACACAGAAGGTATGAATAACCTGCCTTTAGCACCTTTGCCCAAGAGCTTTAAGCCATCATCAAACCCTTTGATGGCACCGCCGGCACCCAGGGTAAGCGTAAAAGGCTCGGTGTGGTGAAATGAAGTATCCACATTGCTGTCGAAAGCCTCACCGTTCAAAAACCTACCGGTGTACTTCACCGAAATGCTTTGTCCGTCTTTTGCCGGCTCGCCTCCTGCCTGTTGAATTTCAACGTAGGTTCCTTCTGCCGTTTTGGTGGCGTTTATTTTATTGGCAGCAATATACTCCTGCAAAATCTTATCATCCTTAGCCTTCTGGGCAATAGCATGAATAGAATCCTGTTCGCGGAATTTTTGAACCTCTTTCGCAAAATCTGCCTGGGCGCTGTCTGCCTTCAGGATGTCCAGCACTTTAAAAGTGGTGGTAAGGTATTCGCCTTTTTTGAAGCCGGGAGGCATCATCGTCATTCCTCCTTTAAACACACTATCGGTTAAAATACGGGTTACAATACTATCTCCTTTTCTTACCTGCTTAAAAATGCCAAAGTATTCGGCTGGGAGCTGCGTACTGTCTACCGGTTGGTACTGTGGTGGCTGGCTGTAGGTATTTTTCATCATGGAGTCCTTGTACAACTGGGAAAAATGGAACTTCATGACATCGCCGTAACCAATTGGGCTTCCTTTTCCACTGCTGATAATCTTGTATTCCATCCCACTCTTCGTTGTGGTGTACGGGGTATTACCGCAGGAACTGATGGTGAGAACCAGCGCCGCCATGGATCCGATCCAGGTTATTTTCTTCATATTCTTAATCATTGTAATTGTGATGCGTTTTCTTTTATCGCTTTTTTAAATAATTGAACTGTTGTGCGGAGCGAGTCAGCGCTTCGTCCCCCGGAGGCGTTAAAATGCCCGCCACCGTTAAAATATTTTCGGGCAAAGCTGTTAACATCCACATTGCCCTTACTCCGAAATGACCACTTTCTTTCTTCGTCACGGTCTATTACCAAACCAGCCAGCTTTATCCCCTGAATGGATAACGGATAATTGACTATACCTTCCGTATCGCCGGTTTTAATATTGAACTTCAGTAAATCCTCTTTGGGTATAGCAATCAAAGCGGAGTTGTACTCATAAAAAATCTCCATCCGGTTTAATAATACATGACCAATAAACCTCAACCGGTCTTCGAGGAAATTATCATACAGGTTTTCATGAACGATGGAATGATTCAATCCCTTCCGTTTTAGATCAGCCACCATCTCATGTACGTCTGGTGATGTTGCCGGAAAACGGAATGATCCCGTATCTCCTATAACACCGGCATAGAGGCAGGCAGCCACATCAGCACTGATTAGTGCGTCATTTCCTGATTCCTTAATAAAGTCATACACCATTTCGGCAGTGGAACTCTTGGAGGTAAGGCTGATGCCATAATCAAAAGACTCGGATTCAGGTTGCTCGTGATGGTCAATCAGAATCTTAATACAGGAAAGCGCCTTTAGCTTATCCGCCATGTGTTTGGTTCGGTAAAGCGCATTAAAATCAAGACAAAACAACCATTCGGCCTCATCCAGGGCTGCATTACCCTTTTCACGTGCCGATTCATAGTCTATCACCTTTTTTGCACCCGGCATCCACTTCAAAAAGTCGGGCCAGTTAGTGGGCGAAACTACCTGAACCGAATGTCCCATCCTGGTTAAAACATTGGCCAAGGCCAATGAAGCACCCAACGCGTCAGGGTCGGGTTTCTGATGCATAGTAACAACTACTTTATGCGGACTATGCAATAATGGATAAAACTCCTGGATGGATTTCATACAAAGCCGCAAAAATCATTTATAATATGCATTCAGTCAAATCTTTTTTCATGCAATCCTTCACCAATTTAACAAATGTTGCAGGGTAGATTCCGCATCGAACTTCCTAAACCTTTACCTTTGCTGCCCTAAAGGAAAAATATGAGTAATACTACGTTCACGATGATCAAGCCGGATGCGTTTGCCAACGGGCATTCCGGTGCTATTCTGGATAAAATCATTAAAGCCGGATTCCGGATAACTGCATTAAAACTAACCTCCCTTTCGGCTGAGAAAGCGGGAGCGTTTTATGCCATTCATAAAGAACGCCCGTTTTACGGTGAGCTGGTGAGTTTTATGAGCAGCGGACCCCTTATCGCAGCTATTCTGGAAAAAGAAAATGCGGTTGAGGATTTTCGTAAGCTGATAGGTGCAACCGATCCTGCAAAGGCAGATGCCGGTACCATTCGTAAACTGTTTGCAGAAAACGTAGGTAGAAATGCCATCCACGGAAGCGACAGCAATGAAAACGCACAGATTGAAGGCAGCTTTTTCTTTAGCGCGCTTGAAAAATTATAAACAGAAGTATCGGCCAAACTGTTATTACCGGGTAAAATGCCCAATAAATTTTGTTGTTTTCAAGGTTTTTTTTTAGTTTGGCATAATCTTAGATATATCAATTATATCTTTCTCAAGGGTTTAGGGTTGAAACTAAAGGGGGCTCATTTCTATGAGCCTCAATTTTTTTTAGACCATAATTGGCTAATTATCTTCTACAACCGCTTCATTTCCGTACATCTGATTTTTATACTGCAACGAAGGAGAAGCAATCCACGTACCTATACCTAACATGTCCCATTTTTTGTCAACCGCCTCAATGGTGGCATCATCGGCTACGATAATATTGGGCCAGTCTCTCTCAAAGCCATCCCATTCTTTTGTTTTTCTCGTACCATCCAGTCCTAAACAGGCAAATGTCGTTTTTGCCGTACCTGTGTTAACCTGTTCAAACAACATCTGGTCTCTTTTAGGATCAAGGTTATTGCAGAACCGCCAAAGGGCTACGGGCAAATTATCCGGGTCAACATTGTACTCCACATACAAGATCAGCTTCACCTGTTCAACATTGGGCACGGAAGTACAGATTTGTCCATGCAGTTCCTGAATGTGCCCGGATTTATGCTTTTTCACCGCGATAATCAAACAGGGAATAGCCTGTTCGGGTAAACTCAGGTTTATCCGTGCAATTTCGGGAAACCGGCCTGTAAAGTCTCCTTCATTCAGCTTCGGCAAGGTATTGGCGGGTTGGTATTGAACGCCTGTTTCTTCTTCAAATTTTCGCGTACCGTCAATACACATCTTACCTCCAAAACCCATTTTGCTGCAACTGTGATCAAGTACATCCATCGGACCGGTAGCAAAAAACACGTCTCTGGACACATCCAAATTCTTAAAAACGGTCTGTGCCAAATCTTTATAATTCTGAATATTGGCCGTTTCATCTGCAATAACCAATATTTTATTGAACATCATTTGACCGGCACCCCACATGGCATACATCACTTTTTGCCCCTGTCCGGCAAACTCCTTCCTGATTTTAGCGATTACAAGATTGTGAAATACACCCTCCACCGGCATTTCCATATCCATGATTTCCGGAACCATGGTCATCTTAATGGGAGCTAAAAAAATTCTTTCGGTGGCTTTACCCAGCCATGCATCTTCCTGCGGCGGAATACCCACAATAGTAGCCGGGTACACCGGACTTTTTTTATGGGTGATACAGGTTACGTGAAACCGGGGATACCAATCCGGAAGTGAATAGTAACCCGTGTGGTCGCCGAAAGGGCCTTCCCATATCAAGTCCCCGGTTGGATCTACATAGCCCTCAATGATAAAATCCGCATCTGCCGGCACTTCCAGTTCAGGTTGGGTAATGCATTTCACCAGCTCCACTTTTTTCTTTCGTAAAAATCCGGCCAGCATATACTCATCCACGTTTTCGGGCAGCGGTGCAGTAGCGGAGTAGGCATATACCGGATCGCCGCCGAGTGCAACGGCAACGGGCATACGCTTTCCCAATTTTTTATATCCGTTGAAATGCTTTGCCGAAACCTTATGCTTATGCCAATGCATGCCGGTAAGGGTTGGACCAAATACCTGCATGCGATACATACCCACATTCCTAATTCCCGTTTCCACATCCTTGGTATGGATAACGGGCAGGGTTATAAACGGACCGCCATCCTTGGGCCAACAGGTAATTACGGGCAACTTTCGCAAATCAGGTGTTTCCATCACCACCTGCTGACAGGCGCCCCGTCCGCTTTTCACTTTCGGCATCCACGAAGCGAACTGACTGAGTTGAGGCAGCAGATTGAGTTTATCAATAATACTTTCTTTGGGTTTAGTGAGCAGCTTAAATAAACGCTCAATTTCTGTAGCAATATCATCAAGGTGATTTACACCGAGCGCCATACACATTCTTTTCTCGCTTCCATAGGCGTTCATCAGCACCGGAAAATCATAACCGGTATTCTCAAACAACAACGCCTTTCCACCGTTTCCACTCTTACTGATGCGATCGGTAATTTCTGCCATTTCCAGCCGCGGATCAACGTAAGCCGTTATGCGTAATAATTCCCCTGCTCTTTCCAATGCATCTATAAATTCCTGCTGATTTCGATATGCCATCGTTGTGTAAATTTTGCTTCAAAGATAAAGCACAAGGCGGCAATACGGCATGGCATTGCCATCCTTCTGAAATGAAAAAATCCCGCTGAGAACAGCAGGATCTAAAACCAAAACATGAGAAACTAACGTATTGAATAATTTGAAATTTCAGATTTTTTACCCTGTACAGGTTTGGAATTTCGAATTTGGGACTTCGAATTTGCGATTTGGAATTTGAGACTTCGAATTTGGAGTTCCCCCACCTATTCCTGCCCTCCTACTCTGTTGAGTTCTTCCGAAATGCCGGAACCTCTTTTGCGCGATGGTGCTACAGTGCTTTTACCGAAGCGATAGGTAAAACTTGCCGTAACCTGGCGGCTATCCCAACGATTCTTCAGGGAAATATCCACATCGCCATATTTCATATAGCCACCAAATTTTTGCCATCCAAACGGATCCCTGATATTCAGGCGCAGAGTAGATTTCCCATTCATCATTGTTTTCTGCAGACCAATTGTCATCTGGTACATTGCATTCATCATTAACATTTCATCCAACCCCTTTGAACGGTAAAAGCCACTTAATTCCGCCGAAAATCCAGGAGCCAGCGTAAAATTGTTGGTAACATTTACCATAAACGCGGTATAAGATGCCGCTACCGGCTCGTTTTTATATACGCCCTCATACCGGTTGTTGAATACATTTACAAAAAGATTAGAGTTAAACCAGGGAGACCATTTGAAAGGTGCGTTTACCGATAACCCCAGGTTCCTGTATCGTGACACATTTTCAGCCGTTTGGAAGGTAGTTTTTGTTTCGGTGTTTTGCTTTAGTATCTGCATGATTACATCGGTAGTTCGACTGTACTGGAGTGTGGTAATAAATTTTCCCTTAAAAACATGGCTTAACTCTGCATTATGACTAAACTGGGGCAACAGGAACGGATTTCCCTTGCGATACGTTAACGAATCGAGGAAATAAATAAACGGATTCATATCCTGATAATTGGGGCGGTCTACTCTCCGGCTATACGACAACGTAAGACTGTTTTTTGCATTCATTGCGTATGTCACGTAAGCCGTTGGAAACAGGTTAATATAATTCTTCTTAAACGAAGAATCTGTGGTTACCTGGTTCCCTTTTGAATAGGTATGTTCGGCTCTGACACCAGCCTGCACACTCCATTTATCACTCAGTTTTTTGTTTAGGTTTATGTATGCAGCATTAATATTCTCCTCGTAAATAAAATGGTTGCTTCGGAAATCGTTCATCCATCCATCCCCATCGTTACGCGCATATTCTACAACATTGTTATTTTTTACATAACTAAATTTAATCCCCGCCTCCGTCTTAAAATTGTCACCAAAGGGATGCACATAGTCGGATTTAACAGAATAGATATTGATATGAGACGGGAGATGGCCTTTCAGCAATATAGCTGCCGCTATGGGATTTCCCCATTTATCGAGTGCACTGGTGCTTAACAGCATGTCGGTTAAATTATTGTACCGCACATAGTCCAGGTCAAACGTCCATTCTTTGCCCGTGCTGTCGAACTGATGTTTAAAATTAATATTGCCTGAATAATTACGAAACCGTAGTGTATTATCGGTTATGGAATACAAACCAGATTCAAGCAAACCATCCGGGGTATAAATATTGGAAACGGTAACGGGTTGAACATCACCCCAATACCCAAAACCCGAAAAAACTACCCCCAGCGTACTCTTATCACTTATAAAGTAGTCGGCCCCCAGCCTGGCAGTGTGACTATTTGACTTCCCCGAAAACATGGTACCTAAATCGGCCTTAGCGTTTAACGATTTGTCATCGTTATAAAAATTCCGCGTAATGGATAACTCGTGCCTGCCTTTGTTGTATTGGTTATTGTAACTCCCGTAGAGGTTAATTTTCGATTTTCTGAAGTTGAAGTTTAGGCTGTTTTGTGACTTTGGCAGCACATATAACAAATCGTTGCCGGAAAAAAAACCTGCCGACGCTCCCACCATTACACTTCCATTCAATCCCAACTTCAAATTTTTCTTCGTCTTTATATTAATAATTCCCGAATTCCCTGCAGCATCGTATTTAGAAGATGGGTTAGTCATGATCTCTATCTTATCAATAGCAGACGCAGGTGTGTTTTTGAGCAGGTTAGCCAGGTCTTCACGGGAAAGATAGGTGGGTTTTCCATCCAGCATCACCACTACACCGGGCTTACCCTTTAAACTGATCGCCCCTTCGTTGTTCACCGAAACTCCAGGCAATTTTTCAATTACTTCCATGGCAGTAGCTCCGGCATTGGAAGGAGCTGCATCCACGTTCACTACCAACTTATCTATTTTCTGTTCGATTAATGGCTTTTTTGCGGTAACCACTACCGCCGTTAAATCTTTGCTTTGCACATTCAGGGAAATAACTCCGGCAGAATAACTATCTCCGGATCCACCAATGGTAAGCACAGGTGAATATTGATTGTTGTAACCTACCGAACTTACCAACAAAATATACCTGCCGGCAGCAGGGGCATTGACGTTGAACTTTCCCTTCTCATCCGTCATCTCCATTTTAACTACAACAGAATCACTGGCATTCAACAACGCCACCGAAGCGGCCTGAATAAATGTTTCGCCATACTTAACCGTACCTGTTACCTTATACAATTTAAGATTTTGCGCCAGCACGCTCGTTGTGCTACAACCCAGTGCCAGCCAAAACATCATTAATTTTTTCATTGCAGTATTTTTTTGTTCTGAAATCAATCACAGAACAAAACTAAAGTACTATGCATAACATAGTACATAGTTTTACAATGAGCGGCTTATATTAATGATAGTTGGTAATACATAGTACTATCAAGATAAGTTGGAGTTGTAACAGCAAACAGCATTAGCTTCAGAACGAAACGTTACCGCTTGGCTGCTTGCCGGGATTGTGCGTATTTTTTAGACCAAAAGAAAAACCCTACTCCCGCGATGATCAAAAAACTGGAAATAATTTCTGCCTGTGTGGGGTGAAATCCAAAAATATCATACTTGGTATTAACACGAATTTTCTCAACAAAAAATCTTTCTAATCCATTCAACACCAGGTAAATAGCAAACATTTGTCCCGGAATGGTTATCTTTTTCCGCAACGACATCAATAACAGAAACAATATAAGGCAGGCTACGATTTCATAAAACGGAGTAGGAAATACCGGAACAGGGAGGGCATTACAGTGATTGCCGGTACAACCCTCCAGTTGAAATCCCTGTTCATTTACATTATGGGGATATGCGTAAGCAACCATCCAGGTAGGAAGAAAAGATGGTGCTTTCACCGACATACGAGGTATACTATCCGTACCGAACTCACTCAGGTAAAATGTTTTGTGTGCGTCAAGCGTTTGATTAAACTGATCCGGTGTAGTTGCTATAGATTTTCCTGAGGTGCTGGTAACATAGGCACTGTTTAAGATGCCCCAGTCGCCGTCTCCGCTTACCTGACAGCCAATTCTGCCAAGCGCATAAGCAAGCATAAGCGTAGGAGCCGCCGCATCAACCAAATGCCGTATGCTTATTTTCTTTTTCCGCGCGTACCATAAAATAGCTATAGTGGCACAAATCAGGCCACCGTAAAACGTAAGTCCACTTGGCGAGAGCAAATTCTCTATAGGGTTTTGTACAAACCTGTCCCAATTTTCGAAATTGTCAAACAATTTAGCTCCGATAAAGCCAAATATCGCAGCGTAGATAGTAATATCTCCCACTCTTTCATGTGGCCAAATCCGAATTTTTCTTTTCTCAGGCTTTGCCAACTTTTGCTTTGCCCTCTCGCGATATTTTAAACCGGCAAAAAAAATCGCCAGCAGTATTCCACCTCCCCAACTGCCACGGGTTGAAAAAATATAGTCCTGAGGCGGGATACCCTCACTGTTCAGGAAAATTCCAAAGGCTTTGAAACCCACCAAAAAACCTAAAAGTGCATTTACAATCAACTCCTGCATTGTGGCAGGCTTACCCGTAATTATTTCTTCCTCTACCGGAAATAACAATCCTTCTCTTTCCTTTCTTTTAAGCTCCGTTGCAAGAACAATGGCGGAAAGGATAAAAGCAATAGCAACAAAAAACCCAAAAGCATTTACAAACTTCGTCCATGCCCATGGCTCAATTCCAAAAGTATCTTTGAGAAAAAAATATAAATTGGGATACATGCTTTACCGATAGTTAAGGAGCACAATGTTAATTTAAAATATGGATTGATACAAAAATCCCGTTCCTAACGGAACGGGAAAAATAACGGTAGCGTGTTGCAAACTAATTGCAATGTTGTTCAAAAACTGCAATTAGGTTACCTGCAATTATCTGGGCCGGTTTACCTTCTATCTGGTGACGTTCTATAAAATGCACCAATTGCCCATCTTTAAAAAGTGCAATAGAAGGTGATGACGGGGGGTAAGGTAACAAATGTTCTCTTAGTGCTTTAACCGCATCCAGATCAAAGCCGGCAAAGCTGGTAGTGAGATGGTCCGGTTTCTTCGGCGCATTTGCAACAGCCATCAAAACTGCCGGTCTTGCGCTTCCGGCAGAACATCCGCATACGGAATTGATCATAACCAAAGTAGTGCCTTTGAGCTGCAATGTTTGCTCTACTTCCTGAGGAGTTAACATTTCCTGGAAACCATTTTCGGTTAACTCCTCTTTCATCGGAATTACAATTTCTTCGGGATACATTGTAAAAATATTTTAGTTTATGAATTTTCTGATGCGCGAAGTTAGCAAATCTTTTGCCATCCCATCAAATGCCAAAACGACATTAACATACAAATCAGTATGTCACATTGTCGCTTAGTTTCATTTTATCTTTCCGTAATCGGCAATAAATTCAGTTTTTTACCAGTGGAACACAGTTTGATGGTCATGGAGTGTAACAATAAATAGATCACAACTAAACTTACAAACTATGACACTCGTAAAAGTAAACGGAAATCCCACAAAGAAAGCTTATACTAATTTCTTTGATGAATGGCTCAATGAATGGTCGAATTTTGGCAAAGACGATCAAAACGTACCGTACAGTAACGCACCGGTAAATATTCACGAAACCAAAGATGCCTACCATCTCGAACTGAATACACCTGGTGTAAAAAAAGAAGATATTAAAGTTCAGGCAGAAAATGGCTTGCTTACTATTTCCTACGAACAAAAAGAAGAAACGAAAAACGAAGATTACAAAACCATCCGCAGAGAGTTCAGGTATCACAATTTCAAACGGAGTTTTACCTTGAGCGATAAGATTGATGCAGACAAAATTGTAGGTAAATATGAAGACGGAATCCTGAAGTTGTTCGTACCCAAAAAGGCGGAAGCCCAGCTTAGTACCCGGCAGATAGATATCCAATAAAGCAAACCTACCAGATTTTTCCCCGAAGCAGCATTTGGTTTTGAAAGCGGCCGGCCATAAATTGCCGGCCGTTTTTATCAAAACCTTAACAAGCCTTGCTCTGAATTCCTTTCTCCGTTGCAGAAACGCACTCGCCTTTTAACTATGAATGGAATTAAAGCATTAAATTTGCGATACTTAATTTCTTAACCCCATAAAAAACCAGCAAATTGATTAGTTATAGGTTTGCTTTCATTTTAGTTATCATTCTTGGTTTTGCCCTCCCCTCTTTTTCACAGGTAGTTGATTCGCTTAAAACCGATTCCGTAAAAGTTGACACGGCAAAAGTTGATACCCTGTTTCGCACTATTCCGCAGGAAGATACTGTATTGAGAATAAGAAACCTTAATCCCTATATCACATTGCATGTGGATTCTACGCTGCAGTATAAGCTTGACATCAACAGGGACCAGTCTAAATATTATTGGTTTCTGAAAAATTCCCCGGTTGGGCTTAAGATTGATCGCAACAGCGGACTCCTGACCTTCAAGGCAGAAAAAGCATTTTTTCTATCCGGAACACTTAAATACGACTTAGATTACAAGGTAGACCTCGGTGTTCAAAATCTTGATAATCCCAAAGACAAAATTGACACCTCATTCACTTTGTTGTTTTTTAATACAGAGATCATTCCATCCAGAGTTAAACCGAGTGTCAATAATGTATTGTATGTGGATGAAGGCGACAGCATTAGTTTTAAGGTACAGTGCGAAGACGGAAACTTTCCTATTCAAAACATTACACTCACCAGCAACTACCCCATAAAAACCATTGGCACGGTAAGCAAATGTGGCGATGAGTTTAAATGGTCTCCACCATTCGGATTTGTGAAACCAACCGACAAAGACAAGCAGAAAGAAGTGATCGTGAATTTTGTAGGCGTAAATAAATTTAATGTGCGCGACACAGCAACCATCCGGATTATCGTAAGAGAAAATATCAACTATCCGCAAAAGGTGCTCGAATACAACGAAGTGGTGAAGAATATCCAATTTTACTCCAACCGCCTGAAAGCTACTTTTATGGAGTTGGACAAAAAGATTAAATCAACACGCGGAACCCGCACCTCCTTTGACCTTACTTCGGCCGCGTCGTCACTCGGAGGAACCGTTTTCTCTTCTCTGCCTACAGACGGACAAAAAACTGCTGGTAAAATATTACCCAGTGTGGGCGTTGCTATGGTTCCGGTAAAGGAATCGGTAGCGCCGGCTAAGAAAGAAGAACAAAACTCAGCAACACTTGTTCGTAACAGTATCAAACGTCTCGACTACTTACTCCAAAGCAATACGCTGGTAGGGGAAAAAGATCCGGAACTGATAAACAAGACGGAAAAGCTCAAGGATCAATTGAAACAGATTCAAATGCAGCTAATTGAAGTTCCCATTGTTGAGTTTGGTGATTCTCCGGAGGAACTGGACAAATACTTCAACAACCCTAAAGTGGCCAGAAAATACCGAATGAAAAAATCATAAGGTATTGAAACTTGCCATACGTGGATGGATATTTCACCTGTGTTGTGGAGTAGAACCCTGGGAAGTGGTATCAACGCAGTAATCCTGTCTTCAACCCAATATACGTTTGGTTAAACGCATCAATTTAATTTTATTTCCAGGAGTTTTGGCCAGAGTTTTCCGGTAACAAACATGCGGTGATTAGCTTCATCCCACGCAATACCATTTAGCACCGCCCCTTTCTGCACGGCTTCTTCCTTGTAATCTATATTGGCAAACCGTTTCAGCGCATCCGTAAAATCAAGAATGCCGACTATTTGGCCGGAAGACGGATCAATTTTGAGGATGTAGTTGGTTTCCCATTGATTCGCATACACGTAGCCGTTGATATATTCCAGTTCATTGAGATTATTAACCGGCCCGAGATGATTGTACACCGACACAATCTTCATGAGCTTAAAATCTCCCGGGCGAACAAAATACAATTTATCCGTACCATCGCTTATAATAAGTTGAGTGCTGTCGCTTGTAAGTCCCCACCCTTCCTGGTTCCATGCCATGGTTCTCACTTGTTTTAAGTCGCTCAACCGATACACCAGCACCACATGGTCTTGCCAGGTTAACTGATAAAGGGTATCATCCAAAATAGCAATACCTTCTCCAAATAATTCCGGATTGATATTCACTTTTTTTCGAATTGAACCGGTAGCGTAATCCACTATGCGCACACTTGAAGCATTCTTCTGTCCCGTACCCTCGTACAGACGATTCTGATAAAATACAAGTCCTTGTGTAAAAGCTGAAGTATCATGGGGATAGATATTAACCAGGGTATAACTCAAAGGTGATGGTGCAGGTACATTATTTTCCGGCACCTCCACGGTTGATCCGGAGGAATTGCCCTGGTTACATGCCATTAAACTAATAACAATCAACGCCGGCAGGAAAATCTTTTTTATCATATCCTAATCAATTGCTGCAAAAATAAAGGATTGGGCATGATGTATGATTAGTATATACGTGTTTTAACCCCCATTTTTCAACTGATTATCGAAATCAACTGTGGCAACTTGCAGATCCTGCGAATATTAAATTACTTTGCCGTTCAACGATGGTTCGCTATCAACACTTCGTATCCTCCAATATCTTTAGACTTTCCAACTTTCTCCAAATCCTACAAAAAGACAGCGCTGTTCATGCGATAACGCAATGCAATATGCACAGCTACAGTTTTAAATTGAATATCATAAGAAAAGCCGATCACAAAATATCGGCTGATGAAATATTTCCTGCTTACCCTCATCATAGGTTTGTGTGGTTTTAATGCACATGCGCAGCGTAGTTGCACAACAAATGAATACTGGCAAAACCAGCTCAAGGCAGACCCTGCTCTACAACTGCGTTATCTCCAGATACAATCATCAAACGCGGTAAAGCCTGTCGGCTCAAAAAAAACACAGGGACCGGGTGTAACCGATGCGCCTGTTATTACTATACCGGTTGTTGTACATGTATTGTTTCAAACTTCGCAACAAAATATCAGTGACGAACAGATTCAATCCCAACTGAATGTTCTTAATAATGATTTCAACAAACGCAATAAGGATATTGCTCTTGTTCCGTCCGTATTTTCGCCTTTTGCCGCTGATTGTGGCATCAGGTTCGAACTGGCAACCACCGATCCCCGGGGCAAACCAACAACAGGAATCATCCGTACGCCAACAAACCGTACGTCCTGGAAACAGGATGATCAGATGAAGTTTACCGCCTCAGGAGGGAGTGATGCATGGAACAGTAGGTCTTACCTGAATATATGGGTATGTAACTTATCTAACAGCATCCTTGGCTATTCCACATTTCCGGGTGCTGCACCGGAGAAGGATGGGGTTGTTATCCGAACGGATGTGTTTGGCATCTCCCGCAATAACAATACGCCATATAATCTGGGCAGAACTACCACCCATGAAGTTGGGCATTGGTTAAATTTAAAACATCTTTGGGGGGACGCAGACTGTGGCAACGACGGTGTAGCGGATACCCCACCGCAAAAAACATTTAATAGCGGTTGTCCTTCTTTCCCACAGGTTAACGTTACGGGTTGTAATCCCGATCCTTCGGGTGACATGTTTATGAACTTTATGGATTTTACCGATGATGTGTGCCTGCATATGTTCACCAACGGACAAAAAGAAAGAATCCGCCAATTATTTGCTGCATCCGGCGCGAGGGAATCACTGCTTTACTCTGATGGTTTGAGAATTCAGCAACCTGATGATCCATCATCGGCAACAACTG
>JADZFY010000087.1 GCA_020854215.1 Chitinophagaceae bacterium
CATGAACTGGTTTCGTTTCTCTTTTCGCTTCCTGGTCATTTCAAAATTCGGAACGGATTTACCAAATGGATACTCAGGGAAGCGATGAAAGATGAACTACCTCCCGCCATTACCTGGAGAAAAGACAAAATAGGATTTGAACCTCCACAGCAACATTGGATGGAACATCCGGATGTTCAGGAACGCATACGTGAAGCGAGGAGGCGCCTTGTATTGGCCGGTGTCCTTTCAAAGGATGTATTAAAGATTCCGGTACGTCCACTGCCTGCCTATTCCGGGGAAAACAGAGACTGGCGCTACCTGATCGCTGATACACTTCTCTCCAGATAATGGTTTTCCCCTTTTTAATGTTGCATTTTCAACTTTTCATATACTTCACTACCGCCGTACGAATCGGCCTTTATCGTGTACCAAAAATTACCGTCCTCCACCTTTATAAAATATGCCATATTCCCACCCGAAGTAATTTCGGTTACACCAAAAGGCTTCATGCCAGGATATTGTTGTTTGATTATTGACAATACATTTGTAGGCAGCAAACACGGTTTATAATAGCGCATGGAAGAGATGATACTTCCTCTTTTGTTATAGTACACTATGTACCTTATATCCGATTGCAAAAAGTGAACGGAATACTGGCCATCAACCTCGTGCCAGCTCACGTTCTCCGCATTGCTGAACGTTTCGTTAAAAGCTTTCAGCACTTTCTCCGTAACGTTTGGATTATTGGCATATACACCGGCTGACAACAACGCAGCAAATAACAGAAGAGCTAACTTTTTCATAACACTGTTTTGAGAGATGAAGAATTAATTGTGACATCAAAAATATATATACGGTTTTCAGCGCAAAGTGTTACTACACCAGCGGAAGCATCACGATAAGTTGAGGCATTTAACACAAAAGTTTTTCAGTGTATGCAACAGGCACCAAATGTTATAACCCTCTGCTGCAAAGCATTTCAGCCAACTAAAAAAATGTTACCTGCGTCGGGTTAAGCTTCTGTTAAACTGGAATTCCGGAAAAAAATATCGCTAACATAAACTCATTTCAATTCCGCATCTTTGCATTTTATTATCACTCAATATGAAAGCAGCTACAAAGTTCATTCATGCCGGTGTTCATCCCGACCCTTCCACCGGAGCGATTATGACTCCTATCTATCAAACCTCAACTTTTGTGCAGGATGGCCCGGGCAAACACAAAGGATACGAATATGCCCGAACCCAGAATCCCACACGAACCCAATTGCAGAACGCACTTGCGGCAGCAGAGAACGGAACCTACGGCATCAGCTTTGGCAGCGGGCTGGCCGCGACAGATACATTGCTCAAACTTTTTAAACCGGGCGATGAAATCATCAGCACTAACGATTTATATGGAGGCACTTACCGGCTCATGCGAAAAGTATGGGAAGCTTACGGACTGCAATTCCGATTTATTGACATGAGTGACGCGGATAATATCAGCAAACATATTTCGCCAGCCACTAAAATGATTTGGATTGAAACACCTACCAATCCTTTGATTCGAATCATTGATATTAAAGCCTGTGCTGCTATTGCAAAGAAAGCAGGTGCACTGCTGGCAGTTGACAATACTTTTGCATCGCCCTACCTGCAAAATCCGCTTGATCTTGGCGCAGATATCGTAATGCACTCGGCAACAAAATACATTGGCGGACACAGCGACGTCGTGCACGGATGTATTATCACCAACGACAAAACAATAGCAGATCAGCTCTACTTCCTGCAAAACGCCTGTGGCGCAGTACCCGGCCCGCAGGATTGCTTTTTGTTATTGCGCGGCTTAAAAACCTTACATGTGCGGATGCAACGTCACTGCGAGAATGGTGAACAAATTGCTCATTTTCTGCGCCGGCATTCCAAAGTGGAGAAGGTACATTGGTGTGGCTTTGACGATCATCCTAACCACGCCATAGCCAAAGCACAAATGCATGGTTTTGGTGGCATGATGAGTTTCGAATTGAAGGACAATACGCACGAAGCAGCGGTAAGGGTTTTGTCATCTACAAAAATATTCGCCTGTGCGGAATCGTTAGGAGGTGTTGAATCCCTGATTGGCCATCCGGCCAGTATGACCCATGCTTCCATTCCACGGGAAGAAAGAATTGCCAACGGCTTGGCAGACGCACTGATTCGTTTAAGCGTGGGTATTGAAGACGTAACAGACCTGATCGGCGACCTGGATCAGGCTTTAGGCTAATAATATGGACGTGCAGAACATTAGGGCATTTCTGAACCGGAAAGCAGATGAATACAATCACGCTTCATTTATAAAAACTGACCCTATTTGTGTACCCCATGCTTTCACCAAAAAGCAAGACATTGAAATAGCAGCATTCTTTTCGTCCATTTTGGCCTGGGGCAACCGTACTACCATCATTGCCAAAAGCAAATATCTCATGGAGTTAATGGAAAACGCTCCTCATGACTTTTGCCTAAATGCCGGCGAACAGGAATTAAAAAAGCTTATCGTTTTCAGACACAGAACCTTTAACGCTACTGACATTTTGTATTTTGTTGAATTTTTAAAACAGCATTTCAAACACAACGATTCTCTGGAATCGGCCTTTACTCAATGGATGCAGCCCGGCGACGCAGATATTGAAAACGCACTGCGCGGATTTCATCAATATTTTTTTTCATTGGAAGATGCACCCATTCGTACACGTAAACATATTGCATCACCTGAAAAAAAATCTACCTGTAAACGGCTCAATATGTTTTTAAGATGGATGGTGAGAAAAGATAACAGGGGAGTTGATTTTGGGCTTTGGAAAAACATCGCTCCGGGTCAGCTCATTTGCCCGATAGATGTACACGTAGCCCGTGTAGCCAGGCGTTTCAGTATGATAGCCCGCCAACAAACCGACTGGATAGCGGCACTCGAACTAACGGCGTATCTTCGGCAGCTATGCGCCGATGATCCGGTAAAATACGACTTCGCCTTATTTGGACTGGGCGTAGTTGAAAAATATTGATGATGGACACCCGCTTAATATCCATACTTCAAAACGAATTGTCAACCGGTCTGCATCATCCTGCCAATGACGAAGAGCTACTAACGCAGGTACAGCAAATCGTGAGCGAACTGATAATGCATGATTTTAGCAAATTGGTGAATATGCTATACCGGGTGGATGTAAGCGAACGCCTGTTAAAGCAATTATTAAAAGCAAACACCGATAAGGATGCTGCGTCAATCATTGCCCGATTAATCGTTGAACGACAAAAGGAAAAAATAAAAATCCGTTTTGATACCGGGCATCCCGAAGACCCGGAAAACACAGAAGAAAAATGGTAAATATCATTAAAACCCACACAACCATTACCGTTTACGGTATACCTCATTGCGACACCGTAAAAAAGGCAATGCTATGGTTAAAAAAAGAGAAGATAGATTTTGTGTTTCACAATTTCAGGGAATCCGGAATAACCGCCGCAAAACTTCAAACCTGGTGTAAACAGGCAGGCTGGGAGCAGATACTCAACAAAAAAAGCACCACCTGGCGAAATTTATCTCCCGAACAACAGGCAGACGTAACCACTCAAAAAGCAGCAGTTCAGGTAATGTTAAATCACCACAGCATCATTAAACGTCCGGTAATTGAATACCATGAAAAAATACTGGTCGGCTTTAACGAAGCAAAGTATGAGCAGGAGTTCAAATAGTTCTTTTTTCCCGGCGCATTTATCACCAAACGTTCTTCGTGTAGCCGGTACAGAAAGACAGGTTTAAACGAGATGGAATTCCTTATCGCTAATCACTATTTGCTACCCGTTTTGGATTTCCTTTTGACATTATGGAAAGTTTCTCCCGCTCCCAATAACTACCCGTTAACAAAAAACAGAAGTTAAACAATCGTTTAAATTAAACGGCTGTTTAATTTTGCGCCCGAAATGGCTTTTAATGAACGATAAAAGGGTGCATATACTGGATGTTGCAGAGCAACTTTTTTCAGAACGGGGTTTTGACGGAACATCTGTACGGGATATTGCCGGTCAGGCAGGAGTAAACCTTGCCATGATATCGTATTACTTTGGTTCCAAGGAAAAGCTACTGGTTGCGCTCATTGCACATCGGTCAAGCTATACACATGGTATTTTAGAAGAGTTGAACAGGGACGACAAGCTTTCCCCCTGGGATAAAATAGAACGGCTTGTTGATTTGTATGTAGATAAGATCATCAATAATTACCGATTCCACAGTATTATGACCACTCATCTGCCCACGATACAGTCCGATGATATAAGAGAAATGATTACGGATATTAAGGTGAAGAATTTTGAACTAATTAAAAAGATCATCACAGAAGGGCAACAACAAAAGATTTTTAGAAAGGTGGATATGGAGCTTACTGTTGGCTGTGTGATGGGCACACTCACCCAGGCTACTTTGTCTAAAAGCCTGTATTGCCGGCTCATGCACATTGATATACATGATGAAGATACCTACAGAAAAAAAATAATACCAAAACTTAAGACGCACCTGAAATCATTATTAAAGGCCCACCTGGAAATTAGAAATTAGAAATTAACATTTAAGCAAGTACAACAACGGTATAGCATGAAAAAAACAGCAGTCGTAATACTCTTTTGGGTAGCTGGAATTGTTCAATTATATGCACAATCAAAATTATTAAATATTAGGGATGCGGTGAGTATGGGTATTCGCAACAACAAACAACTAAAGCTCCGTACAATAGCCGTTGAACAGGCGAAAACGCAGGAGGATCAGGCTCGTGATGCCTTGCTCCCATCAGCCAAACTCAATGTTGGCTATAACCACGCACTGATGCTCTCGCAGTCGTTCTATCTCCCTACTGCCAACGGCAATGAACCTAAAAAAATAACGCTTCCCTTTGATAACACGCTTTACCAGGCAACACTGGGCATCAACCAGCCCATTTTTGAAGGTAACCGGTTACGATATGCCAGGCAGTCGGCAAACCTGTTGCTGCAAATAAGCCGATTAAATGTCGAAACGGATAAAGAAGAAGTGACTTTTACCATTATCCAATCCTATATCAACTACTATAAGTTGCTGCAGAATCAAAAAATTCTTGCGCAGCATCTCGAAGACGTTGAAAACAAACTGACCGAAATTAAAAAATTTGAAGCCCAGGGGCTGGCCACAAAAAACGACGTGTTGCAGTTTGAGCTGGAAGCATCAAAGATGAAACTCAACGCTATCGAACTGGAAAATAACCGAAAGATCGTTAACTACAACTTAGTGGTACTGCTCGGACTTCCCGACGGTACCGCCATTGAGATTGATGATGTGAACTATAAATTGGATTTAAACGATTCGTTTGACACCTTACTCCGGATGGCGTTGAAAAACAGAAAGGAATTAACAGCAATGCAATACCAGATAAACCTTGCAGACATCGGCATAAAATCAACAAAGGACGAAAAGCTGCCAACGGTAGGTGCCGGAGGTAATCTGTACTTTATCAACCCCACTGCCAATATTATTCCCAAAACAGGTAGCTATCTGGCGCCTTTCATTGTAGGCATCAATGTGGGCTGGGATATTGGCAGTTTGTACAAAAATAAAAACAAACTATCCGAATCGAGGCTTCAGCAAAAGGAGGCGGTTAACAGGTATGATATGCTACGTGATCAGATCAAAAAAGAAGTTAATGAACGATACTATCAATACAAACAGGCCTTGGAAAAAATGAATGTGTTGCGGGAAGCCATCAAACAAGCAGCAGAGAACGAACGCATCATGGAATCGAAGTTCCGCAATAATCTGGCTACTACCACCGAACGGATTGATGCGCAAACATTGCTGTATCAGTCGCGTATCGGATTGGAGTTGGCTAAATCCGACGCAACGGCTGCCTATTATAATCTTCAGAAATCCACAGGCCATATTGAACCTTAACCCACACCAAACAACACTTAAAGCAATTTGTATGAGCAATAATAACCAATCGAAAAAGCGTAAAGGAAAAAAAATCATCTTCCCGGTTATACTGGCGCTGGTGCTGGTAGTGGCAATGGTATTTACACTGAGAGAATATCTCTATTTTCAAAGTCATGAAGTTACGGATGACGCACAGGTAGATGCCGACATAAGCCCGGTTATAGCAAGGGTGGGCGGGTATGTAAAGGAAATACGCTTTTCCGACAACCAGGAAGTGAAAGCAGGCGATAC
>JADZFY010000088.1 GCA_020854215.1 Chitinophagaceae bacterium
GAAAAATTTCATCAATATCATTTCGATGTAGTGTTACTTTCAGATAGCATTAATGATGAAAGCGAATTAAAACTTCGCGCCATCTTTAGGCGTCAAAATCCCGAAATCGTTATTATTTTATTTAACCGAAATAATCGGGATACGGTGCACGCGATGATAAGAGACGCCTGTAACAAAAAGAAGGAGATGAACAGGGTATCCGTTACCATAACGGACGATGCTTTATTAAACGCCGGGCTGCAAATCCGTATTCAGTAAAAAGTAATTAAGAGGCGAAAAAACCTACGCGGTGCTTTGAAAATTGTTAAACTGCTTTGGTTGAACGTAAGACTAACTGAATAATGTTGATATTCAAAATTGCGTACAACACTATAACCTCGGCGAAAAACAGCCGATTAAAAATACAGTATTATGAAGAAGTCAATTGAAAAAATTATACAAAGACCAGCCAGTCCGGGAATGGTTGGTGATGGATTCAGGGTGTTTCATTATATTCCTGGCACGGATATTAGCCAACGGCGCATCAGCCCTTTCCTGGTGCTGGATTTTAATGCGGCTTATGATTTCGGTCCGTCGAAAAAAGTAAAAGGAGTAGGGGTGCATCCACACAAAGGATTTGAAACGGTAACCATAGCCTATAAAGGAAGTGTTGCCCACCACGACAGCGCCGGAAATAGCGGAGTAATAAGGCCCGGTGACGTGCAGTGGATGACTGCCGGTTCTGGAATTTTGCATAAGGAATATCATGAAGAGGAGTTTTCAAAACAGGGTGGACCCTTTGAAATGGTACAGCTGTGGGTTAACCTGCCCCAAAAACACAAGCTGACAGCACCACATTATCAGGCTATCACGGCTTCGCAAATGGGTAAAGCACAATTACCCGATAACCAGGGAATCGTTAACGTTATTGCAGGCAACTTTAATGGTATATCTGGTCCGGCAGCTACCTACACACCGGCGAATTTATTAGACATTAAATTGAACCGTGACGGTGCATTAGTTGCTAAGATTCCGGCAACGCACAACACCGCCTTATTGGTAATTAATGGGAGTATAGCGGTAAACGATGAAAAAACCGCAGAACACAGCTTTGTTTTGTTTAACAACGATGGAGAAGATATTGAGCTCAGGGCCTTGGAAAACTCGGTAATCCTGCTATTAAGTGGCGAACCTATACAGGAGCCTATTGCGAGTTATGGTCCATTTGTTATGAATACAGAGGAGGAGATATATGAAGCCATCCAGGAATTTCAAACAGGCAAATTTGGTGTTTTGTCTTAGTGGAACAACGTACATTAGGTGCCGCCTGTTCACGGGTTGCTTACCGGGGTTTGTACTTCGAGGCTTGTAAAATTTCTGGGGCGTCAAGTTGTAATAGCGTTTCGATAGCAGTATCTGGAAAACTTTCCATGTATTTTTTTACGATTTGCCAACCAACAAACGTAGAAATATTCCCCGGAGAACCCTCTCCTAATTCCTGTGTTAAGGGGCCTTCCTCAACATACGATTGAATCCGCAACGGGTCGCTGTTGTAGAGCAAATTATTTTGGATCAGGAAGCTCCAAATCAGTCCTTCATTCGCGTAGCAACCTTCCAACTGTTTTGCGGTATATCCAATTTTTAACGAGTCGGCCGAATTGGGGAGCAACAAGTCCAGCAGGTACATTCGTTTTCCTTTGTCTATTGTGATGTCTAATAGCGTTTTGTTTGTTGGCTGTGGAGGGTATATATCATCAATGATATTCTTCATACAATTTACGGCGATATAAGCAGGTTCAAACTTTCGGGATACATACCGGGGGAACAGTGACTGGGCAACCGGACTTTGGTATAGACTGGCATGCTTGCCGAGATGAAGCTGTAATCCCACCGCCAGCGCATTTTGTGTGATCACATCACCGGTTTTTCCGAGTCCGGTTTCAAAAATAGCATCCAGCGGACCGATAAAAGTTATCAGCTTTTCCGGAGTACGATAATTGGGGAAATAATATTTAGTGAACTGCAATCCGCTTTTCACTTCCTCTTCAATAGCAAAAAAGTTACTGAACAATCCGGAAGCGGTATCTTTCACCACTCTGTAATCCCTCAGAAACATCTTGATGGCGGCATCAGATTTAACTTCATCACCGGTGGGGGAAAGCCCGAGGATATGCTGGATGAAATCGGGCAGGAACACCGGATATTTTTGCTGCAATTGCATTAGCCCGTCTGTGACGTTATTGGTGTCGAGCGCGAAGAAATCCTGTTCAAAACGCAGCACTTCAAGGTTGACATGGATGTTTGCCACATCGGGTATTTTTTTATTTCCGGTGCAGGCAAACAAACCCAATAAACCAATAATACATATAATAAACCGTTTTTGCATAGCAGGTGTAACGCAATGTTTTATATAATGTTGCATGCACAAATCTAAACTTTTGTTACCCCTCATAAAAAGAGAGAAGTTTATTGAAACAAAGTTCAATAAACTTCCTTTACATATTTTCTTCCTGGGTGGGGTCCGGCTTATAATGCCTTGATCGCGTTAATGCATAGCTATCCCTGTAGCGGAAAACGACAACCCAAAATTTATAAACTATTCCTATGTTGCCCAGGCCCTGTCACCTTTTTTGTAAGGAATGCATCCTTCATATTTTCCCGGAACGGCAATATAACGTAAAGCCTGCGTGGCGCCGATTTCTGAGGTAAAATAACCCAGCAGGGTCAGTTCCTTCATCAAGCGGAAGTAATGCTTGGAGTCTTCCGGCTTTTTCTTCGCCATGTAGTCCTTGGCTTCCTTGTCAATTTCCGTAAGCAATGTTTTACGCTGTGTGGCGTCAACGTCCATAAATGATTTCCCAAACTGCTTGTTACAGGCCTCGTCCAACTGTTTCATGCCGTCAAAAAACACTTTCTGGTCTTTTTCGTCGTAGCAGTCGTTCACCATCACCGTCATAAACGCACCTACCTTGGCTGCCTTAGCGCCGGGCGTATTGGTGGTGGGGATAATGGTGTCGGCAATTTCATCTAAGTAGGCGATATCGCTGTCGCTAAAGGTTCCGGGGGTAGCCGCCTTTTTTTCAGCCGGATTACATCCTTCCAAAAAAACATGGGCTCCTACCACAGTACCGCCAAGGATGAGCGCTACTCTCGATAAGGCATCGCGTCTGTTCATAATTGGTATTTTAGTTAATCAATAAAACTGTTTATCTAATCTGCGGTCTGGCACTTCCTTCGTCGTGTACCGATCGCAGGCGTTAAATATTCATTTTCTTCAATTCAGTCACTGCGTAATCCGCTGCTCTGGCCGTTAGTGCCATATAGGTTATTGACGGGTTCTGGCAAGCCGAGGAGCTCATACATGCACCATCAGTTATAAACACATTCTTTACTTCGTGCATCTGGTTAAAACCGTTCAATACTGATGTTTTGGGATCGCGACCCATGCGGGCCGTACCCATTTCATGTATACAGAAACCGGGCGCAGGCATACTGTCGTAGGTACTCACATTCTTCAAACCGGCTTTTTCCAGCATTTCTGCCGCGCTGTTCATCATATCCTTGCGCATAGCCATTTCGTTCTCCTTAAACTCACAGTCAATGTCCAGCGTGGGAAGGCCCCATTTGTCTTTCTTGTCTTTATTGAGGGTAGCTTTATTTTCGTAATAGGGGAGATGTTCGCCCCATGAGCCGATACCCATACCCCAGTTACCGGGTTCCAGCAATTGGTTCTTCAGCTCCTCACCTACTCCTTCCGCTGTCCGTGCTCTGCCCCTGGAGGCACCGCCCTGATATCCGAATCCTCTCACATAGTCGGACCGCTTTGTTTTTGCGTTGATATTTCTGAAGCGGGGTATGTATATACCGTTGGGACGTCTGCCATAAATATACTGGTCCTGAAATCCATCGTAGGAGCCGCTGGCACCAACACCGTAATGATGATCCATCAGATTGTGCCCCACCTGCTCACTACCGTTACCCAGTCCGTTTGGAAATGCATCCGAAGTGGAGTTCAGCAATATGAACGCAGTGCCTAAAGTAGAAGCATTCAGAAAAATAATTTTGGCAAAGAACTCTTCCGTTTTCATGGTTTCCGCATCTATGATGCGAATGCCTTTGGCGCGTTTGCTTTCCTTATCATAAATAACTTCTGAAACAATGGAAAAGGGCCGCAGGGTAAGGTTACCTGTTTTCATTGCTGCGGGAATGGTAGCCGAGTTACTGCTAAAATAGCCGCCGAAAGGGCAACCTTCGTGGCATTTATTGCGATACATGCAGGGTCCGCGATCGCCCACCCGCTGGGTGTGATTTGCGGAGCGACCAATAATCATCCTTCTGCCATCAGAAAACTCCTTTGCAATCCTTTCTGCCACATGCTTTTCAAGGCAGTTCATTTCCATCGGTGGCAGAAACTTTCCATCGGGCAATTGCGGAAGTCCTTCAAGAGATCCGCTAATGCCTACAAATGGTTCCACATAATCGTACCACGGAGCGATATCTTTATAACGAATCGGCCAATCAGCACCATGACCATCTTTGGCGTTGGCTTCAAAGTCCACATCACTCCAGCGGTAACACTGCCGCCCCCAGGTGAGTGAACGACCACCAACATGGTAACCCCTTATCCAGTCAAAGGGTTTCACCTGGTTGTAGGGGTTCTCCACGTCATTCACAAAAAAATGCTTGGACACTTCGTTAAATGCATAACATTTACTCTGAATGGGACTGTTTTTTCTATCCTCCTGTGTGCGATTACCATGATGCTTTAACTCCCAGGGGTCAAGGGTAGTACCGGTGTAATCCTTAACATGTACTACATTTCTCCCTCTCTCTAATACCAGGGTTTTCAGCCCTTTTTCACAAAGCTCCTTTGCTGCCCATCCGCCGCTTATCCCGGAGCCTACCACTATCGCGTCGTAGGTATTTTGAGCCAAAGCTTTGTTGTTGATATTTGTACTGTCGTTTGGCATGATATATAAAATTAAATATCGTTTACTACTGTCGTTTGGTTAATGCGTCTTGCACGTATTGATTACCTATTGCAATCGTTGCAAATCACAGGTTGCCCTTCTTTAATTCTTCTACGGCAAAACTGGCGGCCCGCGCAGTTAAAGCCATAAAAGTTAAAGACGGGTTTTGGGTACTGGTTGATGTCATACAGGCGCCATCCGTTACAAACACGTTGTTGCAATGATGCAATTGGTTCCATTTATTAAGCAGGGAAGTTTTGGGGTCCTTACCCATCCGGCACCCTCCTACTTCATGAATATCTAAGCCCGGTGCTTGTTGGCTGTCGTGTCGCCTGATATCTTTACATCCCGCATTGTCCAGCATTTCCGATCCCTGCGTTAAAAAATCATTCATCAGTCTTACATCGTTGTCATCATAATCCACCGACGTAATTAATTGTGGAATTCCCCAGTCGTCCTGTTGGTCTTTACTCAGCCGCACATGGTTGGTTGCTTTGGGTATGGTTTCGCCCTGCATCATCATCGAAACGTACCAGCCACCCGCTTCTGTCATCGCATCTTTTGCTTCGGCCCCTATTCCATCTGCATCAACTCGTCCCCTTCCGGCACCAAAGAAGCACATGTATCCCCGCTGAAAATCTGTTTCCTGACGATATACATTTCTAAAGTTCGGCATCATGGGTTGAGTGGGCCGGCGACCATAATAATACTTATCCAGTGGACCGTCGTAGGTAGCAGTTACGGTTCCGCGATAGTTGTGAAAAGCGATATACTTTCCCAACAAACCATTGTCGTTGCCTAATCCGTTAGGAAAGCGGGAAGAAACCGAATTTAATAATATAAGGTTGGTATTGAGGCAGGCGGCATTTACAAAAATAATTTTAGCAAAGAATTCCGATGTGGTTTTTGACTGTGCATCAATAATACGCACGCCAATGGCGCTGTTTTTTGAGTCATCATAAATAACAGAATGCACAATGGAGTTTGTCTTTAATGTAAGGTTACCGGTTTTCTGTGCCCAGGGAATAGTGGAAGCATTTGAGCTAAAGTAGCCACCATACGGACAACCCCTTTCGCACAAACTCCTTGCCTGGCATTGGGTGCGTCCCTGTTCGATATGAATCGGCTTAGGCTGGGTCAGATGAGCGCATCGTCCCTGTACTACGAACCTGTTTTTGTGTTGAGCCGTTATTTTCTCGCGGATATCTTTTTCCACGCAGTTCATTTCCCAGGGGGGTAAAAACTCTCCGTCGGGCAGTGTTTCTACACCATCGTAGTTGCCGCTGATACCGGCAAATGTTTCTACATGGGAGTACCAGGGTGCAAGGTCGTTGTAACGTATGGGCCAATCCGTTGCAAATCCGTCGCGGGCAGGGCCCTCGAAATCAAATCTGCTCCATCTCTGTGTTTGTCGTGCCCACAACAACGATTTGCCTCCTACCTGATACCCGCGAATCCAGTCGAAGGGTTTCTCCTGGATATAGGGGTGCTCCTTGTCTTTTACAAAAAAATGATCCGTAGCGGAACCATACGCATAGCAACGCGACACCACCGGATTTTCTTTTTCAATCTGCAGGGGCATATTTCCCCTATGCGGCAATTCCCATGGATTTTTAGATGCGGTTGGATAATCTTTCAGATGAACTACGTCCCTCCCCCGCTCTACCATCAGGGTTTTTAATCCGTTTTCGCATAAGGTTTTTGCAGCCCATCCACCACTGATGCCCGAGCCGATAACAATGGCATCGTAAGTGTTTTGTGCTACACCCTTATTATTGATATTTACGCTGTCGTTTGGCATGCTCAAAAAAAGTAAATGAGCAGATTCATTTTTTACACGCGTGTTCTTTCAGAAATCCCAATTACAAGTTCTGTTTCTTCAGTTCACTCACGGCGTAGTCTGCTGCCCTTGCCGTAAATGCCATATAGCCCAATGATGGGTTTACACAGGATGCTGAAGTCATAAATGCGCCATCGGTAACAAACACATTAGGGGCATCCCAAACCTGGTTCCATTTATTGAGCACCGAAGTTTTGGGATCATTACCCATGCGTGCGGTTCCCATTTCATGTATTCCTCTGCCTAATGTACCATCACCTTCCCGCCCGCTCACGTTTTTTACTCCGGCCGCTTCCAGCATTTCAATGGCATCGTTTAACATGTCCTTGCGCATTTTCTTTTCGTTCTCTTTGTACTCTACATCAAAGGCAAGTACCGGTAAGCCCCACTTATCAACACGTTGCTTGCCGTTTTTATCTGGTACCGGACGCATACCCAGATCTTTACCGGTTATCGGATCATTGAATTGTTCCAGTTTGTCGGAATAGGTATTTTTATCTATGTAAATTCTGTTTTCATGATAAGGCAGGGTTTCTCCAAAACCACCGATATACATTGTCCAGCCTCCCGGTTCAACTAATGCATCTTTCAAATCGGCGCCAATTGAAATTTCTTCCGGAGACCGGCTGTAGCCACCACGGTTACCCCCACCCTGGTAACCAAAGCCCCGCAGATAATCTCTTTTGTCTCCAAAGAAATTTCGGTAACGGGGAATGTACACCCCGTTGGGCCGGCGACCGAAATAATATTTGTCTTCATAACCATCAACCTGGCCTCCCGCGCCAACGCCCAGGTGATGATCCATTACGTTGTGGCCTAACTCACCGCTGCTGCTGCCCAAACCTTCCGGCCATATGTCGGTAGCTGAATTCATCAGAATCCACGCACTATTTAATGCAGATGCATTGAGGAAAATGATTTTTGCATTATACGTATACGTCTTATTGTTTTCGCCATCGAGTACTTCAACACCTGTTGCTCTTTTTTTGTCTTTATCGTATAAAATTTTTGTTACGATGCTCCAGGGACGAACCGTGAGGTTGCCGGTTTTCATGGCAGCCGGTAAGGTAGAGGACTGCGTGCTGAAATAGGCGCCGTATGGGCAACCCAGCCAGCATTTATTTCGATATTGGCAGTTGGCTCTTCCCTGTTTTTCAAAAGGAACCGTGATATTAGCGGTACGGCCTATGATCATCGTACGCTTGCCGTTATATTTTTCTTTTATTCTTGCAGCAACGTCTTTTTCCACGCACCTCATTTCCATGGGGGGAAGAAATTGTCCGTCTGGCAATTGGGGTAACCCTTCCTTGGACCCACTAATACCTGCAAATCTTTCCACATAATCGTACCAGGGGGCAATATCTTTATACCGTACCGGCCAGTCAATAGCAATACCCTCCTTTGCGTTGGCTTCAAAATCCAGGTCAGACAGGCGATAACTCTGTCTTCCCCACATCAGGGAGCGCCCACCTACGTGATAGCCTCTGAACCAGTCGAAACGTTTAATTTCGGTATAAGGGTTGTCTTTATCGCTGCACCAATAATCAAGGTTGGTTTCGTTTAGCGGATAGTCGCGTTTCAGCACAGGATAATCTTTGATCATCTGTTGTGTTCGCCCGCCCCTGTGTGGAAATTCCCAGGGGTCTTTGTTTGCATTCACGTAGTCTTTTACATGTTCGATATTGCGGCCACGTTCGAGCATTAAAACTTTCAACCCCTTTTCGGTAAGCTCTTTGGCAGCCCAGCCGCCACTGATTCCGGAGCCGATAACAATAGCATCAAAAACATTTTCAGGCATAACATATCGTTTAAAATATTAGTAATCGTGATTTGTCTTGCTAACGTAATGTGTTTGGAAACTCAGGATCAAACATCGCAGATGCTTACACCTTCCTGCAGGGAAGCCAGTTGGCCCTTTGCATCTTTAGGTGTAGGAATAAACTCCTGGGCAACATATCCCTTAAAGCCAAGTTCAACAATAGCTTTCATAATGGCCGGGTAGTACAGCTCCTGTGTGTTGTTGATTTCTCTTCTGCCCGGAACGCCGCCGGTATGAAAATGGGAAAGGTAGGGAAAGTGTTGCCGGATAGTTCTGATTACATCTCCTTCATCAATCTGCATGTGATAGATGTCGTACAGCAATTTAAAATGTTCCGAACCCAATCGTTTTGCCAGTTCCACACCCCATGCTGTTTTGTCACATTGGTAATCTTTATGATCCACCTTGCTGTTTAGCAGTTCCATCACCAGGGTTACGTTATGTTTCTCGGCTATGCCGATCACCTGTTTCAACCCATCTACACAGTTTTTCCATCCGGTTTCATCGTCCAAATTCCTGCGGCTGCCACTAAAACAAATCAGTTGTTTGTATCCGGCTTTGGCAACAAGCGGTATCATTTCCGAATAATTCTTTATAAGTGTTGAATGGAATTCCGGATGATTCCATCCGTCCACCAGGTTTATTTCTGCCCCATTGCACATAGAGGAGTAGAGACCGTGCTTTTGCAAAACCGGCCAATCTTTCGGGCCCACAAGGTCAATAGCAACGATACCCATTTTCTTTACGGCAACACAAAACTCTTCCAGCGGGATACTGCCGTAACACCAGCGACAAACTGAATGATTGATATTTCCTTTCAACATACTGTATGTTTCCGTTTTCTGTTGTGGTGCCAGTTCTCTGGAAAATGCACCAGGTGCAGCACTCATAGCCAGTGATCCTAATACAATATTCTTAATCGCTCTTCTGCGGGGATGCAATGATTCTTCGTCCATAAAAAATAAAGAGGTAAGTTAGCGAATGTTTGATAAAAAAAACAAGTTGGTAGTAAAAGTAAATGTTTTACTTTTAAAGCCTCTTCAGATTTATTATTAATACGTTAATAACACTTTTCATGAACAGAAAATTACGAATGGGAATGATTGGTGGAGGTAAAGATGCCTTCATCGGAGCGGTTCATCGCATAGCCGCAAATATGGACGGACTTATTGAATTATCCTGTGGTGCTTTGAGCATTCGGCCGGAAATTGCTCAGGACTCAGGACGGTCTTTGTTTCTGCAGGAAGATCGGATTTACAATACGTATGAAGAAATGCTGGAAAAGGAAAGCAAGATGCCTGCCGATAAAAGAATTGATTTTGTAACCATCGTTACGCCCAATTTCGCCCATTTTGCGCCCGCGATGGCAGCCTTAAGTAAAGGCTTCCATGTAGTGATTGAAAAGCCAATGACCTTTACGCTTGATGAGGCCAAACAATTACAAAAAAAGGTGGCCGAAACCGGCTTGGTTTTATGTCTTACACATACGTATTCCGGCTATCCGTTAGTGAAGCAGGCCAAACAGATGATTAGAGAAGGACAATTGGGAAAAGTGAGAAAGGTTTGGGTAGAATACCCACAAGGCTGGCTGACCAAGCTTACTGAGCGCGAAGGAAATGCACAGGCTGCCTGGAGAACAGATCCTTCCAAGTCCGGAAAGAGTGGTTGTATGGGTGATATAGGAACCCATGCAGCTCACTTGGCCGAATATATTACCGGATCAAAGATTACCAAACTCTGTGCAGACCTGAATATAATGGTAGAAGGAAGACATTTGGATGATGATGGCAATGTATTGTTGAAATTTGAAAATGGCGCAGCCGGAGCTTTGCTGGCATCACAGGTGGCAGCCGGAGAAGAAAATGCCCTTAAAATCAGAATCTACGGTGAAAAGGGCGCATTGGAATGGGCACAACAGGAACCCAACACGCTATTGGTAAAATGGCTCGATCAGCCCACTCAGGTTTACCGTACCGGCGGGGGGTACCTTGGTAATTTTGCAAAACATAATACCCGTGTTCCGGGTGGACATCCCGAAGGTTACCTTGAAGCCTTTGGCAATATTTACCGCAATTTTGCCTTAACCGTATCTGCACATATTAACGGAGAGCAACCCACTGCGGAAATGCTCGACTTCCCGAGAGTGGACGAAGGAGTAAGAGGGATGGCCTTTATTGACAATGTGGTGAAAAGCGGCGCAAGCAGCGAGAAGTGGACCACGTTTGAAGTGTAACCGAAAAATTTTTATACCAATACCAAAGCTAAAGGAGGCAATACGGCGAGAAACTGTAATTCTGCTTCCTTTAGTTTTTTAGCGTAAACTTAGAATCGTATTTATCAAATTTTCAAAATAGTACAACATGACAAATATCCAGGGCCCGGCTATTTTTTTAGCACAGTTTCTGGGGGATCAGCCACCCTTTAACAGCTTAAAGTCTATTTGCGAATGGGCTGCCAGTCTGGGCTATATCGGTGTTCAGCTTCCCACGTGGGATAGCCGCATTATTGATCTGCAGAAGGCTGCCGAAAGTAAAACCTATGCCGACGAGATTAAGGGAATCGTTAACGGAGCGGGGTTACAGATATCTGAACTCTCTTCCCATTTGCAGGGTCAGTTGGTAGCGGTGCACCCGGCCTATAACGAATTGTTTGATGGCTTTGCCCCCGAATCCTACCGCGGAAATGCAAAAGCACGAACCGACTGGGCAGTGCAACAGTTGAAATACGCCGCCAGGGCCTCCCAAAACCTGGGACTAAAAGCTCATGCAACATTTAGCGGCGCCTTGTTGTGGCAAACGGTTTATCCGTGGCCGCAACGTCCTGCCGGGTTAGTAGAAACAGGATTTTCAGAACTGGCGAAGCGATGGCTGCCTATTTTAAATGTGTTTGACGAAAACGGCATTGATTTGTGTTACGAAATCCACCCGGGCGAAGACCTTCACGATGGCATATCATACGAAATGTTTTTAGAGAAGGTAAATAATCACCCCAGAGCCTGTTTGTTATACGATCCCAGTCATTTTGTATTACAATGTTTAAACTATTTGGATTACATAGACAATTACCATGAGCGGATTAGAATGTTTCATGTAAAAGATGCAGAGTTTAACCCTACCGGAAAACAGGGCGTTTATGGTGGATATCAGGGTTGGGTAGAAAGGGCAGGACGTTTCCGTTCTCTGGGCGACGGACAGGTGGATTTCAAATCTATTTTCAGTAAACTGGCGGCATATAATTATACAGGGTGGGCTGTACTGGAGTGGGAATGTGCTATTAAACATCCGGAAACCGGTGCGGCTGAAGGAGCGCCGTTTATAAAAAATCATATTATTCGGGTAACCGAAAAAGCATTTGATGATTTTGCCGGAACCGGAAGTGATGAAAAATTTAATCGCAGGGTTTTAGGCCTCGAGTAGGATTTATTCGGATATTTACGTCCTGATTTTTGACAAAATGATGACAACAAAAAAACTGAGTATGAAAAAAACGGCAGCTATACTTTCCATTGTTGCAGCCTTTTATGCCTGTAGCAGTGGGCAAACAGAACCTAAAAAGCCGATTAGTGTAAACATGAATCCGCAGATTGGCGATGCCCTTCCAAAAGCCACAGTTGCTGCTCCGGCGGGTGGAGGAGCAGCCGCGCCGGCAAAAGATGGCAAAGCGTTGATTGCGGGTTCGGATTGCCTGGCCTGCCACCAGGAAACCAGCAAACTGGTAGGTCCCTCCTATGCCGACGTGGCAAAAAAATACAAAGCAGCGGATATTCCTCATCTGGTTAAAAAAATCATAGACGGCGGTTCCGGTGCATGGGGTGAAATACCCATGTCGCCACATCCTACTGTATCGCCTGAGGATGCAGAGGCCATGGTGAAATATATCCTTACGATTAAATAAAATGCATGAAACCGATTAAACAATTTTTACTGGGTTCAATTTTGTTGGTGGGAACATCCGTAATGAACCAAAGTATGGCCCAGGAAAAAGATAATACGCTTAGCAAAAAGGAAAAGAGAGAGGGCTGGCAATTGCTATTTGATGGAATGACAACTGCGGGCTGGCACAGTTTTAATCAACCGCAGTTGGGCAGTGCCTGGAATGTGGAAGATGGTGCGCTGCATTTGAATAAAGCCAATAATAATGATGGCGGCGATGCAACTACCCGTGAAGAGTACGGAGATTTTGAATTAACACTCGATTGGAAGATATCGAAGAATGGTAATAGTGGCATTATGTTTTTGGTGAAGGAGGAGCCGAAGTTTGGACGCCCTTATTTTACCGGTCCCGAAATGCAGGTACTGGACAATAACGGTCATCCCGATGCTAAAATCATTAAACATCGTGCCGGCGATTTGTACGACCTGATCACCAGTGCTCCTGAAACAGTTAAACCCGTAGGAGAATGGAACAATGTAAAGATCAAACTTAAAGATGCAAAATTAGAGTTTTGGCTGAACGGTACCAAGGTAGTGTCAACCACATTGTGGGATGATAGCTGGAACAAACTGGTAGCAGGAAGTAAGTTTAAAAGCATGAATGATTTTGCCAAATTCAGAAACGGTCATATTGTATTGCAGGATCATGGCGACGAAGTGTGGTATAAAAATATTAAGATACGGAAGTTGTAAGACATTAGCTTTCGAGAATAGAGGAGAACCGGTTAGGCAACGCTTAACCGGTTTTGTTTTGTTCACAAATTTAACCCCGGCAGCTGGGGACAGCAAATGAAGTCGCTTGAAAACACGGGAGGTGTTACCGGTGACAAAGGGAAATATCTGCATATCGGCAATGGCAGGTACCACAGCGCTCTTACACCAATTTTATTTTGAGGAATGCCATATTATCTGTAACCTTAGTATCTAAAATTCTTTCTATATGCTTAAAAGCTTCAGTAAATCAACGCTCATTATTGTTTCAGGAATTCTAATGATCATGCTGGCTATAGCCGCGTGCAATAGCCAGGAAGCAGAAAAAAAAGAAGACCCTGCTACGGTTAAACCGGTTGAGGCTGCACCTGCAATGGACACCACCCACATGGACACCGCAACTACGCGGCCTGTTAAAGACGGCAATTAATTTACAGTTTACCGGATTGCTAACCTTTTTCTGATTCTTTTTCGGTATTATTTTCCGTAGTTGCCACAACGAGTTTTCCCTTTTTTTTGGCATGCACTTCCGATGTGTTATGCAACAGTCTTTCTATCAGCCAGTGTTCCATACGGTGATGAGCAGGGATAAGGATTGCCGCAATTACAACAAAAATCAGTATTTCAAGCACCGGCGTATGATGTGTTATCTCCACCACATAGGGATGCAGCAATAGCGTAATGTATTCGAAGAGAAACAATAAGGAAACAATTCCAAGCCCTTTAATAACTCTTACCGGCATTATTACGCGACTCAAGATTATCGTTAAAGCAAAGAACATCGGAATAAAAATGGCAATGAAAAGCAACTGCAATTGTTGCGACCGTTCCATTAAGGCGAGTCGTTTTTCTTCTTCCCTTTCCACCTGCCTCAATTGCTCATTACTTGAAATAATCTGGATTTCTTTAATCTTATCCCGGCTGTTAATCGCCTCATTAAGTACATATACATGCTCCATGTA
>JADZFY010000089.1 GCA_020854215.1 Chitinophagaceae bacterium
CGTTCCGGGATTTGATGAATTTGTCGGAAGCCTGTTTGGCAAGTTGTAATATTTTTCATTGTTATTCAGCTCAATCATATTCATGGTAACAGGCAACATTTCCTTAAATGCTTTTGCCGAACTGTTGTCCAACAGCGTAGCCGTAAAGGTTTGAGTATTGACTTTTATTTTGATTTTTCCATTTGGCATGGGTGTGAGGTTTTCTATGTTAAACATATAATCATCCGTACTGCAAGACGATGCACTGCTGATGAATATTGACATAAAAGTCAGCATCAATATAAATGGATGGTTCATTACTTTTCTATTTCAAATTTGCTTTAAAAAATGTTTCCAGCTTATCAAAAGGAATCACATCCAGCTTATCATACAAATCGGTATGAACCGCATTGGGAATAATCATTAATTCTTTTGGATCGTTTGCCGCTTTGAAAGCATCTTCACTGAAATAACGGGAATGTGCTTTTTCTCCTGCTATTAAAAGAATTGGTCGTGGTGAAACTTCTTTGATATAAGTCAGCAACGGCATATTCATAAACGATATGGAATGGGTAAGTGTCCATGAAGCGTTTGAGTTGAGAGAACGTTCGTGAAAACCCCGTGCTGTTTTATAATACGCAGCGTATTCTTTTACAAATTGTGGCGCATCGGCTGTAATACTACCCAGCGCATTGGGGCCATAAGCCGGTGTGCCGTTGGCTGCATCTTTCCAGCGTTGCTCGCCTAACTGCTCTAAAAGTTGGGTGCGTTGTTCCGGCGTGGTCGCATCAAAATATCCTCTGGCGTTCACTCTGCTCATATCGTACATACTCAGTGTAGCAACAGCTTTCACTCGCTTATCAACCGCTGTGGCATTCAATGCAAAACCACCAAAGCCACAAATACCGATGATTCCTATTTTGTTTCTGTCAATATTTTTTTGAATACCGAGAAAGTCAACGGCTGCACTAAAATCTTCGGTGTTGATGTCGGGTGAAGCCACATTACGGGGTTCACCACTGCTCTCGCCTGTATAAGACGGGTCAAATGCCAATGTCACAAAGCCACGCTCTGCCATTTGGTTCGCATACAAGCCTGAAGATTGTTCTTTTACGGCTCCAAACGGGCCACTGATGGCGAGTGCAGAAAGATTGTTGCCACCATTTATTGGTGTATATAAATCACCTGTAAGCACAATGCCATAGCGGTTTTTGAAAGTAACCTTTTGACGGGTGACTTTATCACTCAACTGAAAAGTATAGTGTTCTGTTTTTGTTGTATTGTTCATTTTGTTTGGATTTTTATTGTTCGTGTTTTGTGCGTAGGATTGTCCGAATAACATCAGGACAATTGCTACAATTGAAAATTTTTTCATTCTGTTTTTGTTTTAGATTGTTTTCATAATTTTTGCCGGAATTCCGCCTACAATTGTATTATCAGGAACATCTTTTGAAACCACTGCACCGGCCGCTACAATAGCATTTTCTCCTACGGTAACACCTGGCAGAATAATAGCACCTGCGCCAATCCATGCATTCTGTTTGATGTGAATTTTTCCAGGGACTAATGTGTGCCGTTCGGCAGGGGACAGCGGGTGGTTTTCTGAAAGCAATTTCACATCAGGCGCAATCAATACATTGTCCTCAATGGTAATGCCGCCCAATGCCAAAAATGTGCAATTGAAATTGATAAATACATTTTTCCCTATGCTGAGGTGTTTGCCGTAATTGATATAAACGGGTGGAAACAGGGCCACGCTTTCATCAATCTCGGAACCGGTGATCCTGCTCAGCATGTTTCTTATTTCGGCGGCATCCGAAGAACGGTTTAACTGCCCAAGCAATTTGATGGTAGCATAAGACGCCTCTCTCAATAGTGGCGCCCGGGGATCACTTGCTAAAACCGGTTCCCCGTTTTTCAAACTTTCAAATATGCTTTTCTGTATCATGGTCATTGTTATTTTGATAATGCAAAAGTAAAACCGTTGTATCTTCTGATTGTTACACGTACCACGCTAATAATGTCAAATATCACCTATCTTGGCAGCTTCATTATAAATGTTATCAACTATGGCTTTACCAACCATCGTTCTATTAGACATAACGAAAGAAAATGATCTGCCGAAAAATTTTCACCGGAAGTATCATACCCACCTGTATTGCCATCGTGGTAACATCCGGTTTTTATTTAATGACCAGAAGATGGAATGCAAGACCGGGCAGTTTCTATTTTGGTTTGCAGAAAGCCGGCTTTCAGGATTGCAGTTTTCAGCGAACTTTAAAGCTACAGTGCTTTTGGTAGCCAAAACTTTTCTGACTGATAATATTCCCGACCAAAGTTGGGGACTGAATGCCATGCTCTACTCCCGCATCCACCCGGTAAAGGAAATTTCCACCAAAAGAGATAAGGAAAAAATACTCACCAATTTTAAAAGGATAAACGAACGCTTTCTCGAAACAGATCACCGGTTTTATGACGCAGCACTGGAACTGCAAATGAAACTCTTCATTTTAGAAATGTGGAACCTGTTTGCAAAATTGTACGAAAACCGAAAACACAGTTTGCAAACAGGAACGCTTTACGAACAGTTTATGCAACTACTTTCAGAGCATTGCCTGCAGCAAAGGGAAGTACAGTTTTATAGCGAGCAATTACACATCACGCCAAAATACCTCAACCATCTTTGCAAAACACATTCAGGCGTTACTGCATCCGAATGGATACA
>JADZFY010000090.1 GCA_020854215.1 Chitinophagaceae bacterium
ACCTGCTTTTTCAGCATTTACTTCAAAAGTTGCTTTTTCACTTTCCAGCTCTGCTATTACTTCATCCCGGTCTACGTAAGCACCATCGGGTTTTACCCATTTCAACAATGTAACTTCGCTTATAGATTCTCCTACTGCCGGTACCTTAATGTCAATCATAATTTTTCTATTTATGCTGATTTATGCTGGATAATCCCTGAAATTTTAAATGGAAAATGCGGTGTCTATAATTTCCTGCTGTTCCTGCGCATGTATCTTGTGAAAACCTGTTGCGGGAGATGCGCTGCTTTCTCTGCTGATTACACCATAATTTATTTCGGGCAAACCTAATTGCCGCAAACCTGTGTTAAGGTTCATCTGCAAAAATGAAGCGGCACCCATGTTCAATGGTTCTTCCTGTACCCAATACCATATCGCCTTGTTGTACTTTTGGTACAATGCAGACAATTGTTTGAATGGCAACGGATAAAGTTGTTCCAGTCTGATCAAAGCCACATCTTTGCGGTTGTCTTTTTGTTGTTTTGTCGCGAGGTCAAAATAGATTTTACCGGAGCAGAAAATCACCTTCTTTATTTCTGTGGCACTGGCAATGTTCGGATCATCAATAAGCTCTCTGAATCGGCCATTTGTAAACTCATCCACTGATGAATAGCTTCCCGGGTGACGCAGGTTAGCCTTAGGCGAAAAATTAATTAATGGCTTTCGGAACGGCCAGGCCAGTTGCCTGCGCAATGCATGGAAGAAGTTAGATGATTCGGTAATATTGGTAACTACGAGATTCAGTTCGGCACACATTTGCAGGAACCTTTCCATTCTTGCAGAACTGTGTTCGGGGCCCTGTCCTTCATAGCCATGCGGTAATAGCATCGTTATACCGTTCATTCTGTTCCATTTTTCCTCACCTGCCGAAATAAACTGATCAATCATGGGTTGAGCCATGTTGCTGAAATCACCAAATTGTGCTTCCCACACTACCAATGCGTTGGGGTTTGATAACGCAAATCCGTATTCAAAACCCAATACGCCGTATTCGCTCAAAAAAGAGTTATAAATTCTGTAGGTGCCTTTGGCCCCGGGTATGGTGCTCAGCCGGTTATAAGGAACGTCTGTTTTTTCGTCCTGCAGCACGGCATGCCGGTGCGAAAATGTTCCTCTGCATACATCCTGTCCGCTCATGCGCACATCGTTGCCATCGAGCAATAAACTGCCGTAGGCCAGCAACTCACCCGTAGCCCAGTCTAATTTTTTTTCAGTTTCAAATAATTTGATTTTTTCCTGAATAATTTTCTCCACCTTTCTTAACGGAGTAAAATTCGCCGGCCATTTCATCATGCTATTAAAGATGGCCGTAAAACTTTCTTTGCTAATGGCGGTAACAGGCGATTGGTCAAAGTCTTCATCTTTCGCTTTTCGTAATTCTTTCCACCATTTGTCGGGCTGCTGATAGGTATAGGGTAAAGGATTTTGTTTCACTTCATCAAGACGGTCCTGTAGATCGTCCCAGAATTTCTTTTCCATATCCTTCGCCAGCTTCTGTGCTTCCGGTTCCCCATGTTCAAGCAGATATTTAACATATACTTCTCTCGGATTGGGATGTTCGTCAATGAGCGCATAGAGTGTAGGTTGCGTAAACTTGGGATCATCGCCTTCGTTATGCCCATGCTTTCGGTAACATACCATATCAATAAATACATCCGATTGAAATTCTTTTCGATACCGTGTGGCAATCTCCGCGCATTTTACTACGGCTTCAGGATCGTCGCCATTTACGTGCAAAACCGGTGCCTGTACCATTGCAGCAAGGGAGGTACAATAATCCGAACTGCGTGCATCATCGAAATCAGTGGTAAAACCGATCTGGTTGTTAATAACGAAATGAAGAGTTCCACCGGTTCGAAATCCTTCCAGCTTGCTCATCTGTAATACTTCGTACACAATGCCTTGTCCGGCAATGGAAGCATCACCATGTATAAGAATGGGCAGCACCTTTTCGTATTTGGCCTCGTGAAGAATATTAGCGCGCCCTCTCGCAAACCCTACTACTACGGGATCTACGGCTTCAAGATGAGAAGGATTAGGCATCAACTTCACATACATCACCCTTCCATCGGAAGTTTTTACTTCGCTCCCAAAGCCAAGGTGATATTTTACATCTCCACTGCCCATCGTTTGGTCCATTTTACCTGTGCCCTCAAACTCACTGAATATCTGCTGGTAGGTTTTGCCCATGATATTGGCCAAAACATTCAGGCGCCCGCGATGAGCCATTCCGATCACTACTTCGTGCACGTCAAACTCCGCTGCCTTGTTGATAATCGCATCTAATGCCGGAATTGTGGTTTCGCCACCTTCGAGGGAAAAGCGTTTTTGTCCGATATATTTTGTGTGAAGAAATTTCTCGAACATTACGCCCTGGTTGATCTTTTCTAAGATCCGCTCTTTTTGTTTGAGAGAAAAGGGCTGAATAAAATTTCGTTCCATTTCTGTGGTCAGCCAGTCCACTTTTTTCTGGTCGCTGATATACTTAAATTCTATACCTACATGTCCGGCATAGCAAGCCTGCAAATGACCTAATATTTTCCGTAGGGTGGTGGTTCCCAAACCAATAAGATTACCTGCAAAAAAGTTTTTGTCCAAATCTTCCTCACTAAATCCAAAAAAGCCAAGATTCAAATTGGCGCCGCGGTCTTTACGCTTGCGAATAGGATTTGTATTGGCGATCAGATGACCTTTGTTCCGATAGCCCAGGATCAGGCGGTAAGCTCCCAATTCCTTCTTCCAGTCTACTCCGTCGGCAGTAGTAAAACTAGCTGTTTTTTCGGCGGCGGCTGGTTCATCCGTTCCATTAAAGTCTTTATAATTGGCTACAGCAAAGTCGAACCCTTCAAAAAATTTTTTGAAATCAGGATCTATGCTACCCGGATCCTTTACAAAGTCATTGTATAAGTTCTCGATATATGTGGGATCTGAGCTAGTTATATATGAAAAATCTTTCATAAGGCTATCATTTGAAAACAGACACAAACCTACGTGATTTTAGTGATACCAACACTCAGGCGGGTATCAAAAACAGCCTGTTATGTGCGTATTTCTTATTTTTAATTTTGAAGTGTATTATCCGTTTGGCTTGCTGTTGCCGGGTTGTACAAAAAATGCACCGGATCCCCGATATGTCCCTTAACGAAAAGTTGGTTACATTAAATTTGGATTGGATTGTATATCCGCCTACCTTTGCCGTCCAAAATTTTTTTAAAGATGGCTAATCATAAAGCTACGAAAAAGGATATACGCCAGGCCGCGAAACGCAGAGAAAGGAACAGGTACTATGGTAAAACCACGCGTAATGCTATTCGGGATCTGAAAGCCATTACCGAACAAAATGGCGCAAAAGAAAAGATTTCATCGGTGGAAAGTTTG
>JADZFY010000091.1 GCA_020854215.1 Chitinophagaceae bacterium
AAAGGATAGTTGGTTACTGTGGAGCGGTAGTAGGTAAGTCCCCAGTCTAACCGTTTGCGCATATTATAAAAGCTCAGTAATACGTCTTTATCATCGAGGTTGAGCCCCAATCGAAAACCGCCTATAAATTTGAAATCTTCAAGCAGGTCGGAAACGCCTATTCGAACAATGCCGTTCAAGTTTGAATTCCCATTTGTAAGGTAAATGGGCCCGCCGCCACCTCCATAGGGTTGCCAGCGCGTCATGAGTACCGAATTGTTGAAACCCGACACTGCGTATTCTGTTGAAAATTTCAACCGGTAATCATAAAGCTTAGCCTTTGACAGTATCGTTTCTTCCACCGGTTGCTCATGTACCTCAAACACCTGCCCGGCTTTACTGCTGTCTGCTTCTTTTCTTTCTTCCTCAAATTCACTTTGAAAAACGGCGCCCGGCTTACCTGTGCTGTCATTACCAGCAGGTTGGTAAAAGGTAGCTGCACCCTTTGTTATTCTGTCCTGCTCCATCACTTTCTTCATGTACTCTGTTGGGCGAACATTGATATTTCTTTTCTTAAGTGCAACATCATTCACCCTGAGTTTATACAACAATTTCAAATTACCTTCCTGTCTTACTTCAGACACTTGTCCTCCGTCTCCGGCTATTCTTGTTTCCTGAAGTCCGCTTTGATAGTTGGTAATGGGAAAGGCGTAGGCGGAGTCGGTAGTAATAGCCATATAGCCAACAGAATCCGGCGCCGGTTTGTTCCATACCTGCAGGATGGAATCCAGTTCTGCGGGATCTGGATTGCGCAACAGCTCGTCACCAACCCGGTAAATGGTATCTACACCGGCCTTTCGGGTTGTGAAGAATCCGGCATAACGATTAGCAATTCCCATCTCGTCATTTACAAATGTAAAATGATTGGTATTGTACTGCATGGGATAACGTGCATTACCGTACTTAACGTGGGTGAGTTGCGAAATCTGCCTGAAGTCGGTTTTGTTCCAGTTGTCTACCAAAAATATATTATACGGGTTGTTTGAAGGCAATGCGGTGTCGCTGTTAACTGCGTTGCCGGATGGCCGGTTCGAGGAGAAGATGATTCCGGTTCTGTTTGGAAATGCAACAAAAGAAGGATCGAGATCATCAAATACATCGTTAGTGATTTGCTCAATGGTTTCTTCTTTTATTTTATATACAAAAATATCGGAGTAACCATTTTTTACAGCGCTGAATAAAAGCGTGTTATCATTGAGCATATATTTCACATCTGTTACCTGGTCAAATTCTTCGGGTAACAATTGTTTGGTTGTCTTTAGCCGTTTTGCCAGGTCAAATACAAACATTCTCAATTTGCCCTTCGCGCTGTACACCACCACTAATTTTGAACCTTTGGGGTCCCAGGCCAGCAGGGGATAATTGGGGTTGATTTCATTTTGATTATCGAGTACACCCGACTTCAGCAAAATTTTGCGTTTAAAACCAAAGTCTTCCAGCTCAATCCGATAAATTCCTTTCTTAAAACGAACCACGGCATAGGTATTGTTGCGCGGATTAGGGTTGGCCTGAAAACGGTAGTAATCGAGATTTTTGTTCACTTCTTCAATAGTCACTACACTGCCTTTCGGCGCATTTCTTCTTCCCTTAAGGTCTTTATAATATTTATCTGCCTCTTTCTCCATGAATTCACTGAGCACTTCCTTAAATTTTTTTTTCGTCACCTTGAGGCTGGCTGAGTTTAAACTTTTGTAGATGCGGGCCAGATATAAAAAGTAGGTCACATTGTCTTTGCGGTAAGTGTCGGCAATAAAACGCCAAAATGCATGCCCTGCCAAATTGGGTTTATCAAATGCAAACTGATAAAAGGTTCTGTAATCTCCCGAAAGCAACGCCGATTTCAACTGGTCATCCAGTGTCGGACTCCAGTTTTCTGCTGCGTAACTCACATAGCCTTCGGTTAGCCATTTAGGTAAGTCAAGCAGGGCCTGGTTGCTGGCAAACTCTCCTAAGTCATCTCCAAACAACAGGTTTTCAAGTAATACCTTCGCAATCCCCTGTCTTATTTGTTTTTTCAGATTTTCATGATCACCGTTGAAATAAACGATCATTTTATTATTCACAAACTTGGTAACTCCGCCTGTATTCTGCCAGTCAATGCCCAGGCCGATATTGGATTGTTGTAAATCGTTGAAGTGATTATATACTATAATATTGATCCGGCGTTGAGAACCATACTCCACGAAATCTTCCAGTCCGGGTAATTCTTTTTCTGCCAATTGTGCTGAAAATTTTGCGAGCGCCAACCCATTCTGACTAAAATATATATTGAAGTTTCGTGTTTGGTAGTAGCGCCATTTTTTTTTGTCGTACTGTACCCTGTTTTTTCCAAATTCCACTTCGTTTACCTGGGAGAATACATCGTGCCCTGCCATTAAGAAAAATACCATCACCAAAATACTTGTAATAGCGTACCGAAGCCTGTTCTGAAAGATTCCCATAATTTCGTACATTCTAATATTAAAATTAGCGTTTTTAAAGTACAAAAAAACATTATGCTCGCTGTTAAAGTTTTCATATTTAGCCCTGTGCAGGAGAACACTTATGTGTTGCATAATGAGCAGAAGGATTGCATTATTATTGATCCCGGATGTTACACTGCAACGGAACGTGAAGTGCTGGCATCGTATATCACGCAACATCAGTTAACGCCGAAGTTGTTGTTAAATACACATTGCCATTTGGATCATGTATTCGGCAACAAATGGGTGGCTGACACCTATGCACTCCCGCTTCATCTTCACGAAAACGAAAAGCCGGTGTTAGATTATGCACCTGCTTCCGGATTAATGTGGAACCTGCCATTTGATAATTATACCGGCAACCTGATTTACTTACGTGAACGGGAGATCGTATCGTTGGGTATTGACGAACTTGAGGTTATTTCTACTCCCGGCCATTCCCCAGGAAGTGTGTCCTTTTATTGTAAAAAACAACATTTTGTAATCGGAGGCGACGTGCTGTTTAGAATGAGTATCGGGCGAACCGATTTACCCGGCGGAAACTATGAAACGCTGGTGAACAGCATACATAAGAAGCTTTTTGTTTTACCGGAAGATACAATTGTTTACCCCGGACATGGTGAGCACACCACAATAGGATATGAAAAAAGACATAATCACTATGTGGCGATTGAAGCGGGTTAGTTATCCTCCGGATTCGGCTTTGTTGATGTATGTTATTTTTGGTGTTCCAAAAACTATTCTATACTGCCCATTTGTCTGGTATAAGCTTTGATGAATAATGCGCCGAGATTTTTATACGGAGGAATATAGTTGTCAAATCTTTCCTTAGCATCGCCCGAAGGGAATTGTGCAGCAAGGTCTTTCCAGATGGGCAACCATTCCACATCGGCACCTTCTTTCAGGTGGTCATTGATTGCTTTAAGTATGGGTTCGTTGATAATTCTTGTGCCTACTTCTTTCGAGGAAATAATGTGGGCATCAGGACAGGTTTTTAACACGTCGTCTAAGTTATGAAAACCTCCGCAGGAGCCCAATATTACAATCCTTGATGATGGTGGAAGGTTTCGAATGGTGGATCCCACCCAGTAACTGTGTCCACGGTGAATGGTGATACCGGGTTTAAGATTATTTTTTTCGAGGTACTGGTGCAAATGAGACTGTGCAACCGAATCTAATCCTTTTTCATAATCCAGGGGAAGATTTGCATATATCAATACCGGCTTTCCCCTGGTTGATTTAATTTCCACCCATTCGGAATTACGTTTTACCTTCCATTCGGGTCCGGTAAACATCGTCATAAAATTGGCATAGGATTCTTTTCCGTCCTGATCGCCATAAAAGAATACCTGTTGCACAATTCTACCACTGTCATCCAATAGGTCTTTGTAATTAACGCGATAAATAGGAGGTATATTCAGCTTTGCAGAAACATCAATGGTGCTGTCTTGCGAGGACAGAAAAATAGTTTGTAGAATGTTGTATATGGCCGTTCCTCTTTTTTCATTGTGTTCCTTTGCCTGCATCAGGTTTTTTTCGATTTCCAGGTCTATCAGCTTTTTTACTAACGGGTTTTTAATACTACCATACGAATCGGCAACATCTACTGCATCTTCGAGTGTGCCGCTCTTTTCAAGTCCTCTTACAAAAGCCATCATTAACCGCTGCGAATTGCTGTCTGGCATGGTTTGCAGAAACTCATCCAGCTTATTATAACCAGCGGCGAGTCGGATAAATTTTTTAAAACGATCGAACTTCACGCTCATGAGCAAACTATCACCTGACGGAACGGGCATACGCTGCATCATTCGGTTAAATATGCCTTTGTAGCTGGAGGTGTACATCACATCTTCACCCAGTACAATAAGGTAATAGAGTTCCTGCGGCGTAAGCGGATCGGTTATTTTAAACCTTACCGGATCTGGTGAATCGTGCAGTGCGTTCACCTGTTCGATAAAAATGTTCTTCGCGCGGTCCTGCAGTTTAAACAACAGCTTGTCGTAAGCCATCGGGGTATCTTTCTTAACCAGCCTTTCTGCATAACCGATTTGTGTTTTTACGAGCAAACGATAATACAACAGGTGATCATTCATGGCTTGAAAAATATCCGGCATGGTTAAGCGTCCGTGCACAATTTCATCCAGAAAGGGATAGTATTGCTGCCCACTTTTACTGCTGGCAATGGCTACAATCGCTTTAACCAGCGAATCGCTGTTTCTTCGTATCAAACGTCCGGCCTGTGTACGTGTGGCTGCTGCATAGTCGTACAACTGATTGGGGTTTCGGTATGCCGCTACTTTTACCAGGCTGTCTGCAAATGGAACATTGTAATATTGTTCAAGCATTGCCAGTGTTTTATCGGGAAATTTCCGGCAAAACTTTCTAAAGAGGATGATGCGGGAGGCTTCAAATTCCTTGTTTTCATACATTGCGCTTCCGCTTCCGTTAATATTGATGTTGCCTACCTCATACGAAGCATTTTGAACTATGGGCCGGATATCCTGGTTTTTTATATCGGCCGCCATTAACGCTTTATAATTCATCAATAGTTCCCGTGCGAGTGCAGGTTGAAATGTATGGTTGCGCCACCCCGAGTTAAAACCACGCAGCAGATTTTCAAGTCCACTCAAATATTTTACTTTTAGCCTGTGATCAAGGCGTGAGTCCTGCTCGATGGAGTCTTTCAAAAGCGATGCGTCTTTTATTAACGCAGAAGTAATGCCTTCATTAATGGCAGCATTTCCGGAAGCGTTTATCTGTATTCCGTTGCCATTGTTAAAATGGAGTGCAAGTTGTTGTTCTTTTTCAATATTCTCGTGATAGCGAACCCGGGCAATATCTACTTTCTTTTTTAGGGTATCAACATGGGCAGATGCTGATACTGAAAACAGAATGAGCAGGATGAGGATACAAGAAGATTTAAACATATATATTGAACTGCTACAAAATTAAGGATATTAGTTGAAGCTGGTTTTAAAGGAATGCACGGGGTATTCCAAATTCTCACCCCATCTGCCACTTTCCTGCCGGTGTTCCATCGCCTGGTGTGGAGTGCCACTTCAGGTGTTCCACCCCACCAGGAAAAACTGCAATGCATCAAAGCCCGGATTCCCTCAAAAAGCTATATATTTAAAAAAAACATAATTGCCACATGTTGACTATTGTAAATTGCAGAAAGCTATTATCACCAAACGTTAGCTTAGAGAATTTAGTGCCAAAATCATGAATTGGATTAACAATTTCATAATCGTTGAATGGACAGGCATTAAACACGCCGGATTATTTTTGCTTAAACAAATGCTTCATGGTTCAAAAAGGGAAAAAAATACTCATTGCTGATGATGAGCCCGACATCCTTGAAATTATTGGTTATAACCTGATGAGAGAAGGGTACGAAATCATAACGGCTAAAGATGGGAATGAGGCTCTTGAGAAATCTATAATGAGTAGCCCGGACCTGATTGTGCTGGATGTGATGATGCCTGGCAAAACGGGCATGGAAGTGTGCAGGAACCTTCGGGCCCTACCGGCTTTTCGGGATACGCTCATTATTTTTCTTACCGCATTGAGCGATGAAGTATCGCATATCAAAGGGTTAGAGTTTGGGGCAGATGATTATATCAGTAAACCCGTAAGTCCGCGAATATTGGTGTCTAAGGTAAATGCACTGTTCCGACGGGTTCAGAAGCCGGAAAATGAAAAGGTACTGCAGGCGGGTAATGTTACGATTGATGCCGAAAAATTTGTGGTTTTGGTGGATGACAAAGAGGTTACCCTGGCAAAAAAAGAATTTGAACTGTTGCACCTATTGGCCAATGAGCCGGGGAAGGTTTTTTTACGCAACGAAATTCTCAACCGGATTTGGGGAACAGAGGTGATTGTTGGCGACAGAACCATTGATGTGCATATAAGAAAGATACGCCAGAAAATGGGGGTGGATTGTATATTCACCGTTAAAGGAGTAGGTTATAAGTTTACCCTTTAAAACGGTTCCCGTCCTTTAAGTTTCTTCCGGCCGTTTGGGTTTAATGAAAATGATTGAGTTGGGCCCATATATATGGAGTGTTTTCCCCTATTTATGGGGTCCCGGATTAATTACGTTGTTGCGCCGTCTGCAGTTAAAACCATGAAAGTAAACATGAGTACAACAATAGTCCTGAAATTGGAAAGCACTACCCCGACAGAACGCCTTCTTTTCTGCTGCTTGTTAAATTGGGCTGCACTATGGATGCGATGGTTCCTGAGCTGTTCAATAAAAGCACCTTAGCAGCTAAATAGCAGCACAATTGGAGAAAACAAGAAGAAATTTATTAAAACATTTTCGTTGCTCATTAGCAACCAGGTTCCATTAATACCCATCACAAATGCTCTCTACTAAAAATGTATCACCCAGACAGCTCGCCGGATTCACTGCATTGTTTATTGCTTTACCTGTTGCAGCCGGGATATTTTTTTTGAAACCGATTTGGTGGGTATTTGTACTCGCGCTGGCAGTAGTGATGAGCGGCAGTTACCTGCTGATCTTATACACCTTGCAGCGGTTTATTTACCGGAAAATTAAACTGATTTATAAATTTATTTATCAAACTAAGGCGAGCAAACGCGAAGAATTTTACTATAAAAGTTTGCTGCCACAAAAAAGCATTGAAGAGGTAAATGCAGATGTAGAAAAATGGGCCGAACAAAAGAAAATGGAGATTGAAGTATTGAAGGCGAATGAAGCATTTCGGAAGGAGTTTTTGCAAAATTTTTCGCATGAGATAAGAACGCCGATCTTCGCCATTCAAGGGTATCTTGAAACGCTGCTCAATGGCGCCATTGAAAACCCGGAAGTCAGTACTAAATTTCTTAACAACGCCTCAAAAAATGTTACGCGCCTGGTGAATATGCTCAGCGACCTGGATGCCATTACCAAACTTGAAAGTGGTGAACAGATTCTGCGAAAATCACCCTTCGTTATTCAGGAACTCATTCTCGAAGTTTTTGACTCGCTGTCGTTACTGGCTTCCAAACGGGAAATCAAATTAGCGATCAAGAAAGGTTGTGAAACACCCGTTACTGTTTTTGCCGATAAAGAGAAAATACGGCAGGTGTTGATCAACTTAACCGATAATGCTATCAAATATGGAAAGATAAAAGGCCATGTAACCGCCAGCGCGTACATCGCAGATGAAAAGCATGTTCTTGTGGAGGTGAGCGATGATGGTATCGGTATTGGCGCAGAACATATTCCGCGTATCAGCGAAAGATTTTACCGTACGGATGCAGCACGAAGCAGAAAGCAGGGTGGAACTGGATTGGGGTTGGCAATATGTAAACATATCATTGAAGCGCATGGACAAAGCATGCATATCCGCAGCAAACCCGACGTGGGAACAACGTTCGGGTTTATTTTGGAAGCAGACAAAGATTAGCCATTTGACGATTAGCGTCCAGGCAAATGGACAGTAGTATTACAGGAGGCGCACCGTAAAAATACGGCGTAAAACCTTGACAGACCTTATTTTAGACATGAAAAATCTTGTAAAAATAAAAAAACATTGTAATTTAGTCATAGTTTTCATAGGGTACGGATTAAAAACGGGCCAGGGTTTCCACCCCGGCCCAATTTATTAATATATATTTTTTATTATTATTTTCCGTAGTGAAAACAAGAATATTACAAATTAATCTTATCAAATCTGTATCCTTCTTCCGAAAAGTGCGTTAATACTCTCGGTAACGCGTAGGCTAAGTTTGTCCATGCTTTTTCACTGTCGTGAAATACAATAATACTTCCCGGTTTTGCAGCGAGCAGGGTATTTTGCAAACAAGTTTCAGGGTTAATCTTTGCATCGAAATCTGCGCTTAATACCGACCACATTACGATATGCATTTGCAGGTTTTTTTTCACGTTCCTTACCTGCCAGGGAGTGATTTTGCCGTAGGGTGGCCGAAATAAGGCGGAATCAATATATTTTTTAGCAGCAGCAATATCCTGGAAGTATTCCCGGTCATTGGTCTTCCATCCGTTTTTATGATGAAACGTATGATTCCCAATGGCGTGTCCCTCGTTGAGTATCCTGCGAAAAGTATCGCCGTAGTTGGCCACGTTCTTGCCTAAACAAAAGAAAGTGGCTTTGGCGTCAAACTTTTTCAACTCATCCAATACAAATGGCGTAATCTGCGGATGAGGTCCGTCGTCAAAACTGAGGTAGATCTTTTTTTCATCGGAGGGCATTTCCCAAATACAGGAGGGATATAGTTTTTTCAACCACCAGGGTGTTTTCGTTGCGTACCGCATTGGCTATTTTTTTACCCGCAGTACCATCACCGCATCGTGGTCATTCATGTTAATTCCGGTGAGCTGAAGCGTCAGTTCAGCTTTCTTCAGTGTAAAGTTTATCGCTTTATTATCCTTCATCCATGCGGCAGAAATAATTTTTTTGTAAGGAAATCCGCTGATATTCAGATTAGCCTCCCCGGGTTTTTTCAGCAAATGGATAAATACAGTATCGTTTTTTTCGGTAACGCATCCCCAGGGCTGTGGAAGCATAAAGCCGCGATGTGTTCCGTAAATACTTTCGCCATAGGTTTGCATCCAATTGCCCAAATAAGCCAGGCGGCTGACAAATTCGGGTTGGAACTTACCGTTGGGCATAGGGCCTACGTTAAGTAAAAGGTTTGCTCCGTTGCCGGCTGCATTCACCAACAGATGAACGAGTTGTTCCTCGCTTTTATAGGAAGTGTCTGTAAGGTTAAAACCCCATGATCCGTTAATGGTTTCACAGGTTTCTAAAGGCAGATCGTCGGAGGGCTTCTGAAAGTTAAGTCCTGAAGTATTTTGATGGGGGAGATCTTTTTCAAACATTTGGAAATCCTCACCCGGAAAAGGCGACATATGATGGTTATTGCCAATGAGGCATTGGGGTTGAAGACGATGAATTAGTCCGTAAATTTCATCATATTTCCAGTCTATTCGCGAAGATCTGTCTTTAGAACCCTCGGGGTTGGTTTGATCCCAGTGGCCGTCAAACCAAATGCCGGCTACTTCGCCATAATTGGTCAGGAGCTCCGTCAGTTGGTTTTTCATAAACTGAAGATAACTGGCGTAATTCCCCTTTCCTTTTCTTCCTGTACCCTGGCCCGTTCTTCCTGTTTCATGGGGGTAATCTTCTCGGCGCCAGTCCAGCAGCGAATAATAAAAGAAGATTTTAATTCCCTGTTTGTGGCATTCATCAGCCATCATCTTCACAATATCCTTTTTGTAAGGAGTATGCATAATGTTAAAGTCAGAATACCTGGTGTCCCACATGCTAAATCCATCGTGATGCCGTGTTATGAGTGTGATATATTTCATACCCGCATTTTTAGCAATGCTCACCCATTCTGCTGCATTAAAATCTATAGGATTAAAAAACTCCTCAAGCCGGGTATAATTCTTTACCGTGATATTTCTGTTATTCATTACCCACTCACCACTTCCCGGGATACTGAAAGGTCCCCAGTGAATAAACATGCCGAACCGGGCATCGGTAAACCATTCTCTGGCCTGTTTATTGGCTGCAGAAGGTTCATAGGGCTGCGACTGTGTTGTGCATACATATATGAACAGAAAAATGATACTGATGATTCCCCGTTTCATACCCATTAGTTTAATGCTAAGTTAATTGTATTCCTGCATATTGATTTATCCGTGTTACTTTTGCGGACTATGTCAGCTACCAAAAAAGTAAGAGTACGGTTTGCTCCCAGCCCTACAGGAGGGCTACATTTGGGGGGAGTTAGAACAGTTCTGTATAATTACCTGTTTGCAAAACAGCAGCAGGGAGATTTTATCCTGCGCATTGAAGATACGGATCAGGGACGATTTGTACCCGGAGCAGAAGAATACATATTCAATTGTTTGAAATGGGCCGGGTTAGAACCCGATGAAAGTCCTGTTCATGGCGGCGCATTTGGTCCGTACCGGCAAAGTGAAAGAAAAGCACAGTACCGGCAGTATGCCGAACAGTTAGTAAAAAACGGGAAGGCCTACTATGCGTTTGATACCACGGAGCAACTGGAAAAAATGCGCGAATCATTCAGAACACCTCAAAACCCTTCTCCCCAATACGATCACACGGTTCGCACTAAAATGCGTAACTCTATTACGCT
>JADZFY010000092.1 GCA_020854215.1 Chitinophagaceae bacterium
CATACCACCGCATGCCCCGGCGCCGGGGCAGCTATGCATTACGATTCCCTTAAAATCACCTTCACTCAAATTCCCTGCTATCTTTTGTCCGAGTGCTTCAAATGACGAAACAATATTCAGGTCCTGACCTTTATAGTGTCCGGGCGCTATCGTACCGCCGTAAACCATTATCGCCGGACGGTTTAAGCGTCCCATGGCCATTATACTTCCAGGCATATTTTTATCGCAGCCGGGAAGGGCAATCAGCGCATCATAATATTGGGCGCCACAAACTACTTCAATACTGTCTGCTATCACGTCGCGGCTTACCAGCGAGTATCGCATACCATCTGTACCATTGCTGATGCCATCGCTCACTCCAATTGTATTGAAGATAAGCCCCACCATATCGTTATCCCATATTCCTTTCTTCACCACTTTCGCCAGATCATTGAGGTGCATGTTACAGGTATTGCCGTCCCATCCCATACTCACCACGCCTACCTGAGCCTTCTTCAGATCTTCATCGGTAAGTCCAATACCATATAGCATTGCCTGCGCTGCAGGTTGAGTGGGATCCTGCGTTATCGTCTTTGAATATTTGTTCAGTTCCATAGCTTTATCTGTTCGTTTTTTGAGATTTGAGATTTGGGTTTTTGGATTTGTGTTTGGGCATTGGTTTCATTGGTCTGATAAGGGATCCTAATTCATATAATCGTTGAGCCTCTCATCTCTACATCGGTTTCATGTGTCTTTCCTCTTGTTTTATTACTTATGTACTCGCTTATCAACTCCCCCACCGTAGAGGTGAGATAAAAATTAACCGGATTAATATCTTTAGTAACAAAATTGTGCTTGAGTGTCCAGTCCACGGCTTCTCTAACCGAACGGGCTTCCTCCGCAAGACCAAAATGATCAAGCATCATCGCCGCCGATAAAATTGAACCAAGCGGGTTTGCGATATCTGCACCTGCAGCCTGGGGGTATGACCCGTGTATAGGCTCAAACAGTGCAACACCTTCACCCACAGAAGCCGAAGGTTGTAGGCCCAGCGACCCTGTAATAACACTGGCTTCATCACTCAGGATATCACCAAACATGTTCTCCGTTAAAATCACATCAAATTGTTTGGGGTTAATCATGAGCTGCATGGCGGCATTATCCACAAACATATACTCCACTGTTACATCGGGGTAAGTTGCTGCAACTTCCTTCACCGTCTTCCGCCACAAACGCGATGTTTCCAGCACATTTGCCTTATCCACCAGCGTTAGCTTTTTTCTGCGTTGTACTGCGTGTTGAAAAGCCAGATGACTGATCCTTTCTATTTCATTTTGATGGTACACACATTCATCGGCAGCCCATTGCTGCGCTTCATCCCAGGTTTTATTTCCGAAATAGATACCGCCCGTAAGCTCGCGGAATATTACAAAATCTACTGACTCGGTATGTTTTGCTTTTAAAGGCGACAGATGTTGTAACGCGGCATAGGTAGCTACCGGGCGGATATTGGCAAACAACTTTAATGCTTTGCGTAGTTTCAGCAACCCCTGCTCAGGTCGTACTTTGGCTTCGGGATTGTTATCGTATTTGGGATGTCCAATGGCACCAAACAATACCGCATCACATTTACAGCAGGTTTCCACCGTTTCATCGGGTAACGGACTGCCTGTTTTATCAATGGCATCGGCACCCATCAGGCAATAGTGATACTCAAACTCGTGTGCATAGGTTTTAGCTATCGCATCCAATGTATTGAGGGATTGTTGCGTAACTTCCGGACCAATACCATCACCAAAAATAACTGCGATCTTTTTTTTCATACTGTTGACCTATAGGCTGCAGAGGGTACATCATTTAAAAACTAAGCATGGGTATGTTCGTATGCCTCAATTTCGGGTTTCATGCTGATCAAATAATCAATATCATCGTAACCATTTAACAGGCAGGCTTTTTTATAACTGTTTATGTCAAAAGACGCTCTGGCACCCGTATCGCTGATTTCAATAAACTGTTCTCCAAGGTTCACTTTAATAAACACCGCAGGATTTTTTTCCACTGCATTAAACAACTGTTGCAAAAATTCTTCCGATACCAGCACCGGCAGCAGAAAATTATTCAGCGCATTGTTTTTAAATATATCAGCAAAAAAACTGCTAACCACTACATCGAAACCATAATCCTTTATTGCCCAGGCAGCATGTTCTCTGCTGGACCCACACCCGAAGTTTTTTCCGGCGATCAAAATTTTACCGCTATATACAGGGTTATTGAGCGGAAAATCTTTCTTAGGCTTCTGATCATCTCCGTTTTCGAAACGCCAGTCGCGAAACAAATTTTTCCCAAATCCTTCTCTGGTGGTTGCTTTTAAAAAGCGGGCCGGAATGATTTGATCCGTATCAATGTTCTCAATAGTTATTGGAACGGCTGTGCTTTCGACGATATCAATTGACTTCCCCATACTTGAACCGTGAATTTGAGATTATTTAAACCTTTCTTTTATATCTGAATATGTTACCCTTATCATTTTGTTTAGCATTTCGGCAGCTTTTTTTTAAATATCAAATTTTCAATCAAATCAATTCTCTTACGTCGGTTATTTTACCGGTTATTGCTGCTGCTGCTGCCATCAAAGGACTGGCGAGCATGGTTCTTGCTCCCGGCCCCTGCCTCCCTTCAAAATTTCGGTTTGACGTAGAAATGCAATATTTTCCTGCCGGAATTTTATCTTCATTCATCCCCAGGCAGGCCGAACAGCCCGGCTGTCTTAGCATAAATCCTGCTTCCGCAAATACCTGGTGAATGCCCTCTTCCATCGCCTGCTTTTCTACCTGTTTACTACCCGGCACCACCCATACTTCCACGTTATCGGCTTTTTTCTTTCCTTTTACAAAAGACGCTACCATGCGCAGGTCTTCAATGCGGCTATTGGTACAACTTCCGATAAACACATAGTCTACCTTTTTTCCTTTGATTTGTTCGCCGGGTTGCAGCCCCATATAATTAAGCGACTTTTCAAACGATGGTCTTTCCCGCTCGTCAATTTCATTTAAAGCCGGCACATGCCCCGTTATTCCGGTACCCATCCCAGGGTTGGTGCCGTAGGTAATCATTGGTTCAATATCTTCTGCCCGGATGTGCAGCTCATGGTCAAATACCGCGTCGGCATCACTTTTTAATGTTTTCCAGTCTGCCAACGCTTTTTCCCAGGCATCAGCTTTGGGTGCAAACTCTCTTCCTTTTATATAGTTAAACGTAGTGTCATCAGGCGCAATCATACCACATCGGGCACCCATTTCGATACTCATATTACAAATGGTCATCCGTGCTTCCATTGACAGGTTGCGGATAGCCGATCCTGCATACTCCACTGCATAGCCGGTAGCACCGCTGGCAGAAATCTTTGAAATGATATATAAAATGATATCCTTAGCATACACTCCTTTATTCAGATTGCCTTCTACGTTAATACGCATCAGCTTCGGTTTAGCCTGCATCAGGCATTGGGTAGCCAGCACCATTTCCACTTCACTGGTTCCTATACCAAAAGCAATAGTGCCAAAAGCGCCATGTGTTGAGGTATGACTATCTCCGCAAACAATCGTCATTCCGGGTTGGGTAATGCCCAATTCAGGGCCGATAACATGCACAATACCCTGATAAGGATGGCCGAGTCCATACAACTCTACCCCAAATGCTGCACAGTTTTTTTTCAGTTGTTCTACCTGAAGCCTGGATAGTTCTTCCTTGATGGGCAGATGCTGATTAATGGTTGGCACATTATGATCGGCAGTAGCCACTACCCGTTTGGGCCGGAATACGGGCAGTTCTCTTTGTTGTAATCCTTTAAATGCCTGCGGGCTGGTTACTTCATGAATAAAATGCCGGTCAATATAAAACACTGAAGGACCCCCGTCAATGGTTTTCACTACATGCCGGTCCCAAATTTTTTCGAATAAAGTCTTACTCATTGTTTCATTTTAAGGAAGCGTGACGCCGAAGCGCCACGCCAATCAGAGTGCTTAACGCAACATGAGAAAACATTTGCTTATTATGCAATTGCTACTTCCGGATTGTTATCGGATGCCAACGTCTTCAGGTCTTCGTCCCCCACTTCCTTTTTTAAGTCGGCAACCTTCAAAAAAGCCTGATACAACACATCTATTTCATCGCGATTGAAATCGTATCCTAACTTTTGAAAGCGATGTGCCAGCGCGGATCTTCCGCTCCTGG
>JADZFY010000093.1 GCA_020854215.1 Chitinophagaceae bacterium
TAATCAGCAAACGCCCGTCAGGCATGGGTACTACTGCCCATGGCCTGCCCAGTCCTTCCGCTAACTTTTCCACTTTATAGGGTGTAGTGGTTTTTACGCCGTTAATTCTGGTTTGTCCGGCAAAGGCCGGCTTATAGTCGGAGTTTGCGGCTTTTGTTTCAACCGGCGGGAGCAGGCTGCTATCCGGAACCGGAGCTTGTGCTGTGTTCGCTGCGGTACTATTACCCGTACATCCGGATAATGAGATGCCCACGGCAATAGCAGATAAACAGATAAACGATTTCATTTGCATATCAATTTCTTAAGATTTAGAAGAATGTAAAGGTAGTTAAAGTAACACAACTCCCTTCTCACACATTTTTTTCTTTTCGTCTTCCGGCCATATGCTTACCTGTACTTCTCCGATATGTGATTTACGCAAAAAATACATACATAACCTGGACTGACCGATTCCCCCGCCAATGCTTTCTGTTAACCTCCCGGCCAATAAATTACTGTGGAACGGAAGTGCCGATTTTTGTTCACATTTTTTTTCTTTCAACTGTCTGAGGAGTGCGTCTTTATCCACACGAATACCCATTGAAGAGATTTCAAATGCGGATTGTAAAACCGGGTGCCAAACAATGATATCCCCGTTTAATCCATTGTATCCGTCTTCATTTTCAGTACTCCAATCGTCGTAATCGGCTGCGCGTCCGTCGTGAGGTTTGCCGTGAGAAAGATTATTGCCAATACCAATAATAAATACGGCTCCGTACTCTTTTGCAATTGCGTTTTCCCGTTCTTTGGGTGAAAGATCGGGATAGCGTTGTAACAATTCTTCCGAATGGATAAAATGAATTTTTTCCGGTAACTGAGGTTGCATATCCGGAAAATACTGATACACTATTTGCTCCGTTTCTTTCAGGGCATTAAAGATGGATACTACCGTTTCTTTCAGGTATTGCAGGTTTCTGCTGGTGGGAGCAATATGCTTTTCCCAATCCCATTGATCCACATAAATGGAATGAATGGGGCTATAATCCTCATCTGGTCTTAGGGCGCGCATGTCGGTAAGTATTCCACGCCCTGCTTCCACACTCAGCTCTTTCAATCTTACACGTTTCCATTTGGCGAGAGAATGTACCACTACTGCACGCTGTTCGTTCAGGGATTTTATGGGGAATGAAACGGGTCGTTCTATTCCGTTCAAATCATCATTCAGTCCTGTTCCGTCTAATACGATAAGAGGAGAAGATACTTTGGTAAGATGTAAATAATCACAAAGGAATCGGGTGAAAGTCTCTTTCACCAGGGTAATTGCCGCTTCACGCTGCAAGATTTCATTCATCACTAAATTTTTTGGAAGGCAAATGTCGGTTTTTAATTCATTATTTAAAAAATCTTATGAATTATTGGAGAAAATACAGTATTTCAATGATTATTCTGTATGATGTTCAAATGGGTTGTGTTTGCAACCTGCTATTGTTGCGCGGAATGTTCAATGGGCGCACAGAAGGATGCTATTCTCCTCCGGTATTTCCTGTTTCAAAAAAAAAATTATCCGGCTGATGTATCGCCGTATGAAGACATCTAATTTCAGATGATAACAGAGGAGCACTCCGTGTGATTTAGGGCCATACCTTCCATGGAATTACGCTCAGAATGAAGAGGAGTCCAATTCCATAGAAAATGATAATACTATCATATTTCCTGCTGTCGCTACCCAGCCTTTTTATTCTCGAATAGCCGATAGTGATCAATACAATAGCGAGCAACATCATCAACGGATGTTCAACAATATATAACCTGGAGACCTTTTCCTTCATGGCGTCTCCGGAAAAGTTTGATGCGCCGAGTGGTGATAAAAAATACAGTGCGAGCCCGGCAACAAATTGGAGATGAGCAAAGATTAATCCTATTAAAGCGATTTTTTTACTTCCGGCGGTAAACGGTTTTTTACGTGACGCGAAAGCATAAACGATAGATACGATTAATGCTGCCAGCAGCAGATAAGCCAAACCCGAGTGCAAGTGTTTTATTCCGGTGTACATGTTATTTTGAATTAATGTGGGGCGAAAATAACCCGTTTACAATTAAATATTGTTAATAATTCAAAAAATGAAAGATCTGCGATTAACCTGTTGCTATCTCATTGCCTCATTAATACTTAATACAGGGCAAGTGTTTTTGCTTTATTTGAATGTGTAAATTTGATCTTCCTAAACCATTTGAACATTCTAATAATAACATAATGAATAAAACCTGGTTTATCACCGGCTGTTCTACAGGCTTTGGCCGTGAACTTGCCCGGTATGTTTTAGCACGGGGATACAAAGCGGCAGTGACTGCGCGTAATGTGAAAGACGTACAGGATATTGCGGCTCCCTATCCCGATTCTTCGATTGTAATCAGGCTGGACGTAACAAAACCTGAAGAAATTAATGAAGCGGTGGCGCTGACCCTGCAAAAATTCGGACAAATTGATGTTTTGGTGAACAATGCCGGCATTGGGTATTTTGCGGCAATTGAAGAAAGTGAA
>JADZFY010000094.1 GCA_020854215.1 Chitinophagaceae bacterium
CAACTTTGTTGCAGCCACGCTGTTGCGGGAATTATATATACACCCATCCGAAGTTTTTGAAAATCAGTACTCCCTGAAAAGTGTATTTTCACTTTATTGCGCGACCACGCTCAGGGAATTCGGAATGCACCCCAAAGCCACATGACCAACTATATGATAAAAAGTCCGCCGATTGTATCAATTCGGTTCCAGCCAGACGATCTGCATATTTTTCCGACGACCATCAATTTCCAAGCGTAACATAACAAGCTCGTTAGTTTTTTTATTATAGGCTGCAATGGGAAAGCAGCCAAGAAAATGGTGATCTTTTTCTTTTGGAAGTCCAAAAATTGGTACACGGGATGGCACTGGCCCGGTACCCTCTATTCGATAACTATACGCATCAGATTCTTGTACTCCGACGATCATAGTAATCTTGCCCTTTTTATAATTTTCTGTATTTCTTTCAACATCATTGAACATAATATAAGTTCCAAATTTCCCATCAAGGTAAATTGCTCTTTTAAACTGATTTCCTCCCAGGAATAAAGAACTCTCCATTTTTTGTCTCCCCATATAATAACTTCCAAGATTTTCACCTGGTACAGACTGTGATTTCGGGATTAAATAGCTGCTCCTCATTCCTCCAAGCATATCAAAATAAACTACAGCTATATTTTTCAGAAAGGTGTCAACAATGCCATCATTATTCCGGGTATATGTCATTTCTTCCATTATCACAGTAAACCTCCCATCATCAGCAATATGAATATCCAGAGGCAGGCTACTAAAGGGCATTTTTTCACCAAAAAATTTTTGAGTGGCTGAAATAGCTGCTTCAGGTAAAACAAGTCCGGTAAATTCTACATGGGTAGTTGCAACATTGAGATATGAAATCAGTGGAATATAACCCTGATTCCTGTTATCCCAAAAAGTCGTCAATAGAATTAATTTATTTGTGGTCGGATTAAATTTCAATAACCCGGATTGCACTTGTACGTCCTTATCAATGTTTAACTCAGAAGCCTTGATTAAATCCAGAGATACTGTTTTAAAGGTGTGCTGGTCTTTTTTTAAAACACCAAGCATCAGTTGTCGGCTTTGTTTCTTTCCCCCTTTTACTCCCATTGCAACTATGGTTAATTGCTGGTCATCAATCACATTCAAGTCAATAAATTTGATAAAATCAAAGCCTTCCTCATTCACAGTGAATGTTGCTCTCGTTATTTCCCGATGATCTTCCGCAAACCAAATACATTCTATGTGGTCATTAACATTTTTTGATTTACTCCTTAATAAAACGACAGCATACTGGTTGTTATGAGGATCTTTACTTACATGAAAAAATTGTACATACCCCAGTGCAATGAAGAAAGGTTTGTACATAAAACGCTCCGTCTCCAGCCTTGCCAGTTCTTTTTCCTCTTTTATTCTCCCATTTCCGGAATCAATGATGACTCTGGTAAGTACCGGAGTTTTTCTTTCGCTTCTGATAACCATCAAAACAATATCATTATTTGACTCAAAAATCGCCTTAATAAAAGCACCCTTATGATTAAAAGCTTCAGGAGCAGGATAAAAATTTTTAATTTGCTTGTGATTCGGAGAAAAAATCCGGAGATTAAGTTTCTCGTTAATTACGTTGCAAAAAACGGTATTGCCATTTTGTAAAATCAGGAATTTTCCATAGCCATTGCCTGGCTCTTCAAATTGTTCGGTTTGTCCAACTATTTTAAACTGTGCGTAAGTGGTGACATGGAAAATAAGAAGGAGGTAGGTTAGCGTTTTTTTTAGCATCTTTAGGTGTTTATTATTGTCAAAAATAATAAAATCTGCATCTCATTTGTAATGGTTAATCCAAATTTTATCCGGGACTGTAAAAGAACATTTCCTGCGCTGCCACCCCCGCTATCCGTAGTGTTGCTGAATAAATAGTAAGCAGGTATTTTTATTGTTGAATGAAGAACAAATGGAAGGCATACAAAATAAAAAGGGTATGAACGATGTATCCATACCCCTTAACAAAACAGACTATATAATTTTGATCGTGAGCATCAGGCATTAAACGGTGAAAATGGCAACACGTATTTTACCCTTCAATGCGCACGTCTTGTTATTATTTCACAGAAAAATCAGTTTGGGTATTACCCCACAGCAAACTCACTTTTCCACTTTTATCCACATTGATGGTAAACTTTTCGGCAAAGGCAGGCGCTTTACCCGATTTGACATTCACTCTTAACGCGTCTTTTTTGGCATCATAATCAAATGCGCCCCATTGATCCCAGGTTTTGTTGAAAATGATTGTCCATTGGTCGCCGTCGGCAATGGTAAACAAGCCGTATTTTCCGGCAGGTAATGCCTGGCCTTCCACGGTTATGGCTTTGTCGGTTTCAAACACAGTAGCCTTGTTGGCTCCTGTCCGCCACACTTTTCCTGCCATCGGTTCCAGGTCTTTGCCGATCGTTCTGCCTTTTACGGAGGGCTGACTATAATTGATGGTGATGGTAGCGCCGCTGGCTATTTTAGCAGACGCGGTTGCGGGCGGGCTTGCAGGGGCTTTGTTTCCCTGTGCACAGGCAACAGTTGCGGTGAGCAGGAGTCCAGCAAATGCCGGTAAAAGAATGGATTTTTTCATATTGTTGTTTGTTTTTGATAGTAAAATTATTCAATTTCCGTGCCACCGGCTCCATTACAGTTGCCGCTTATATAATTGAATTACATTTTCTAATCCTAAATACAACGCATCACATATCAGGGCATGCCCTATCGAAACTTCGTCAACATGGGGAATCTGTTCTTTGAAGTAACCGAGATTGTGCATGTCGAGGTCGTGGCCGGCATTGATCCCTAATCTCAATTCTTTTGCTTTTGCTGCAGCGGCAATATAGGGAGCGATAGCTTTTTCCCGGTTTGTGTGATAGTTTTTTGCATAGGCCTCGGTGTATAATTCAATCCTGTTGGTACCGGCCCGGGCAGCACCCTCCACCATCTCAATTACGGGGTCCACAAAAATGGATACCCGAATACCCGACCGCTGAAACAGCGCAATCATCTCTTTCAGGTAATCCTGGTGCTGTATCGTATTCCACCCATGGTCGCTGGTTATTTGCCCCAAATCGTCCGGTACTAATGTTACCTGCTGAGGCCTGGTTTCCAGCACGAGGTCAATAAATTTCTGCTCTCTGCAATTGCCTTCAATGTTAAACTCAGTATTGATAATTTTTTTTATCTCTCTTACATCGGCGTAACGAATATGCCGTTCATCGGGCCGGGGATGTACCGTGATGCCATCGGCGCCAAAACGTTCTATATCCCTGGCGACTTTTAATACATCCGGATTGTTGCCCCCTCTGCTGTTGCGCAGTGTGGCAATTTTGTTGATGTTTACCGAAAGTTTAGTGGTATGATGCATATCCAAAATTAAACCCTTATTTATTGTTATTTTCATGCCTTGTTTCAAAATTTCAATATATTTACTAATACTAAACAAAAGTTTACAAAAAATCTACTGATGGGATTAATCAAAAAACTGCTTGTCAACTCAAAATCTTTCTTTGTTGTATGGTGTATGGTAGCGGCTTTCGGAACCTATTTTTGTATGTACGCCTTTCGAAAGCCTTTTAACGCGGGTATATATGAAGGGTTAACTTTGTGGGGAATTCATTATAAAATCGTACTCATCATTGCGCAGGTGCTGGGCTATATGATTTCCAAGTTCATTGGAATAAAAGTAATATCCGAATTAAAGTCCGCCAGTCGTTCCAAACTCATTATAGGTTTAATTCTGTTTGCAGAAATTGCACTTTTGTTTTTTGGCTGGGTTCCTCACCCTTATAATTTTGTTTTTCTCTTTATGAACGGACTGCCGTTAGGGATGATCTGGGGAATCGTCTTCAGCTATCTCGAGGGAAGGAAATTTACTGAGATACTGGCTATAGGATTAAGCATTAGTCTTATTGTTTCGTCCGGGATGCTCAAAACGATTTATTTTGACGTGCATGAATGGTTTCCCGAAGTCTCTGAATTCTGGATGCCATTTTTAATGGGACTGCTGTTTTTGCCTTTGTTTTTAGTGTTTGTGTGGATGTTGTCGGTTATTCCTGCTCCTTCACAGGAAGATATCATCGCCAGGGCGCCGAGGTTACCCATGACCAATACGGATAAGAAAAATGTATTTCGTAAATATGGCTGGGGTTTACTTTGCTTTATCATTCTCTATACTTTTCTGGCAACATTGCGTGATTTCAGGGATAATTTTACCGTGGAAATATGGAGCGAGATAGACCCCGGCTGGGATAAAAATGTTTTCACCCAAACGGAAGCCATTACCAGCGTTATTGTATTGGCTGTTATAGGTAGTCTCTCCCTGATAAAAAGTAATTTTCGGGGTTTTTGGGTGGTGAATGGTATTATTGGAATTGGGTTTCTGATTACGGCATTGGCTACCTTTCTTTTCCAGCGCCATATTATTTCCCCATTTTGGTGGATGTTATTGCTGGGTACCGGACTGTTTCTGGCGTATATGCCCATGCAAATTGCATTGTTTGAGCGCCTGATTGCACACTTCCGTATTAAAGCCAACGCGGGATTTTTTGTTTATATGTGTGATTCTATCGGTTACCTGGGAAGTGTGTTGCTCCTGTTGTACAAAGAATTTTTTATGGAGAAACTGAGTTGGTCCCTGGTGCTGATGAAATTCACGTATTTGCAGGCTGCGATATCATTGGTATTACTTGCGGGGGCATGCATTTTCTTTTACCGGTCTGCCGTTCAAAAAAAGAAAGCCGTTATATCGGCACAGGTTGCATTATCTGAAGCATAAAAATCATCACTAATAAAATCAACAATATATGTCTCGTCAGCCTTTGTTATTCACTCCGGGTCCTTTGTCAACGTCGTTAACAGTAAAGCGGGCAATGCTTAAAGATATGGGATCGAGAGATCACGAATTTATGAATGCCGTCAAGGATATCCGAACCGGGTTATTACAGTTGGCCCATGTAAGTAAAGCAGAGGGGTATGAATGTGTTATTATTCAGGGTTCGGGCACTTTTGCAGTGGAAAGCGTGGTGAGCAGTGTGGTGGGGAGCAACGACAAACTGCTGATTCTTGCGAATGGCGCTTATGGCGAAAGAATAGTAAAGATGGCGGGTATTCACCGG
>JADZFY010000095.1 GCA_020854215.1 Chitinophagaceae bacterium
TCTTCCTTTCTCTCCAAAATAGATATCGCCGGTGAGCTCACGGAAAAACAAAATATCGGCACCCTTCAAAATTTCAGATTTAATACTGGATGCACTCAACAGTTCGTCAAATAGTTTGATAGGGCGAAGATTGGCGTATAAGCCCAACTCCTTACGCATTTTCAGTAGTCCCTGCTCAGGACGAACTTTTGCTGAAGGGTCGTTATCGTATTTAGGATGACCTACCGCTCCAAACAATACCGCATCTGACTTTTTCATTTTTTGCAAAGACTCATCCGGAAGTGGATTACCGGTTGCTTCAATAGCCACATGCCCAATAAGGGCTTCATCATAGGAAAATGTATGCCCGAATTTTTCCGCAATTTTATCCAATACTTTTTTACCTACAGCGGTTACTTCCTGTCCTATCCCATCTCCGGGAACTACTAAAATGTTTTTGGTTGCCATAGCGCTTTTGTTTATCCGGCAGGCGTATTTAAACCCCTGCGTGTGATATATTTTTTGTTTAAATAATTCTCAATCAGTTTTGATCACCAATATCACTCAGCTTTTTGTTCGTTGTTTCCTCACGGATGAAGACAAAATGAGTCTAAATCAAATTCAGCATTTTCTGTGTTGCCTTAATTGCCGACACCGTTTGATCACTGTCTAACCCCCGTGTTTTAAATTCTTTGTTGTTGTGCATCCAGGTAATTACGGTTTCACAAAGCGCATCACTCCTTCCGCCGGGGGGTATACGAACCGCATAGTCGGAAAGCAAAGGAAGGTCAATTTTCCTTCGTTTATACACTTTTTTTAAGGCATTCATAAAGGCGTCATATTGTCCATCGCCCTGCGCATGCTCTTCATAGCTGTCTCCATGTACCAACAATCTAATGGTTGCCGACGGGCGCATATCCCTGGAATGGGTCAATACGTAGTCTTCAATCTGCACTTTGTCTTCCTTAGCATTGTCCAATACATCGGAAATCACATAAGGGAGGTCTGCCTGAGTTACCACTTCCTTCCTGTCGCCTAACTCAATAATGCGTTGCGTAACTTTCTTGAGGTCGGCTTCTGAAAGTTGAATACCTAAATGCTGCAGGTTGTTTTCGATATTAGCCTTGCCGCTGGTTTTGCCCAGCGCATATTTGCGCTGACGCCCGAAGCGTTCCGGCATCAAATCGCTGAAATATAATTTATTCTTTTTGTCGCCATCTGCATGTATGCCTGCCGTTTGCGTGAATACATTTTCGCCCACCACCGGTTTGTTGTCGGGAATACGAAAACCCGAAAATGTTTCTACCAGCTTGCTTACACTGTACAAAGATTTTTCTGCAACAGATGTTTGCACGTCCGGCACAAAATCGTGCAACACGGCTATCGCGCTCGCCAATGGTGCATTACCTGCCCTTTCACCCATTCCGTTTACTGTAAGGTGCACTCCCTGCACGCCCGCCTTTACGGCTTCCAATACATTGGCGGTACCCAGGTCGTAATCGTTATGCCCATGAAAGTCGAAATGAATATTGGGATAACGCTGAATGATGGCGGATACAAATTCAAATACTTCCGAAGGGATTAAGATACCCAGGGTATCCGGAAGCATAATGCGTTTCACCGGTTGGGTAACCAGAAAATCCAAAAACTGAAACACGTAATCGCGTGAGTGCCGCATACCATTGCTCCAGTCCTCTAGATATATATTGGTTTCAATACGTTTCTTTTTAGCCAATGCTATAACGGCAGCTATCTCCTCAAAATGCTGCTCAGGCTTTTTCCTGAGCTGATAGGTAAGATGATTTAACGAGCCTTTGGTAAGCAGGTTCATCACTTTTGCACCCGTCTTCTGCATCCTCTCTAACGATACCTCACCATCCACGAAAGTGAGTACCTCAATTTTATGCAATAACCCATTAGATTTTGCCCACTCCGTAATTTTTTTCACGGCATCGAACTCACCTTCCGACACACGGGCAGAGGCAATTTCAATACGGTCAACTTTAACTTCTCTGAGTAACAGTTTGGCAATGGTTAACTTCTCTGAAGCGGAAAAAGAAACCCCACTGGTTTGCTCACCATCCCTGAGTGTGGTATCCATAATTTCAATATAACGTGCTGTTGCCGGCATAGTAGATTACATTTATGCGTAAACGCCGGTAGCCGCAAAAGATTTGATCTCTTCCTTCATTGCCTGCAGATAATCAATATCATCATATCCATTCATGAGGTTGTTCTTCTTATACCCGTTAATCACAAAGGATTCCGATTCACCTGAAGACAGGATGGTGACCTTTTGTTCCGGAAGATTAACTTCCAGTTCGGTAGCGGGATTGGCTTCAATTGCCTTAAAAATTTTATCCAAAAACGATTCGCTTACCTGAACAGGCAATATGCCAACGTTAATTGAATTATTTTTGAAGATATCGGCAAAAAAGCTGGATATCACACAACGGAATCCATAATCGTAAACTGCCCATGCGGCGTGTTCACGGCTGCTTCCGCTGCCAAAATTTTTTCCACCCACCAGTATCTTACCTGAGTACAGCGGATTATTCAACACAAAATCCTTCCTCGGCGTATTGTCGTTATTGTATCGCCAATCGCGAAAAAGATTATCACCAAATCCTTTGCGCTCGGTGGCTTTTAAAAAACGGGCAGGGATAATCTGGTCGGTATCCACATTTTCAATGGGCATGGGTACTGCCGTGCTTTTAAGTATGGTGAATTTATCGTAAGACATGTATGAATTTGATATTTGAAATTTTACATTTGAGATTTTACTTTATCAGATCGCGCGGGTCTGTTACCACGCCGGTAACGGCGGCGGCGGCGGCCACTAACGGACTGGCCAGCATGGTTCTGGCTCCGGGACCCTGCCTTCCTTCAAAATTCCGGTTGCTGGTACTTACGGCATATTTTCCTGCCGGAATTTTATCATCATTCATTGCCAGACATGCCGAACACCCGGGCTGGCGCAACTGAAAACCTGCGTCCAGCAATTGATCCAAAATCCCTTCTTCTCTAATTTGTTGTTCCACCA
>JADZFY010000096.1 GCA_020854215.1 Chitinophagaceae bacterium
GTTCGTGTCCCACGAACCAGCTTATAACTTTCGTTTCGTGAAACACGAAACGGGGGGTCGAGGGCAGTTGGAATAAAAATTACAAGCCAATATCAAGAATGGACATACCCGGTTTAATATGTATTCCCCGTAAACCAGCAGCCTCGGCACCTTCAATATTTAAGATAGAATCGTCTATAAAAACTGTCTTTGAAGGCACGAGATTATTTTCTGTGATGATGTACTCATACGATTCCTTATCGGGTTTGCGCATGCCTAAGGAATGGGAATAATAGGCTTTTTCGAAATGGCCGTCAAAAACATTTCCGTTAAACGCATCCGCATACATCTTTCTGAAAGTGGTTAAATGCAGCGCATTGGTATTGCTGAACAGGAAGAGCCGGTATTTATTTTTTAATTGGTTTAATAAGGCAATCCGTTCTTCCGGAAAATATCCGAGCATCGCGTTCCAGGCGCCGATGAGCTGTTGATCGGAAAGCGGTACACCTGCAAGTTGACGCAGATTACTCAAAAATTCAGCATCAGAAATAGCACCCACTTCATATTCTTTGAAAAAAGACGACACGTTTCCACTCCGGAAAAGTGCGTTATAATCTTTCACCCCTAATGCGGTAAATTGTTGCTCCGCACGGGGCATATCTAAGGTAAGTATTACCCCACCTAAATCGAAAATCAGGTTTTCAATATTTTGCATGATTAACATTGTAAAATCTCAAGGTTTTTTCAATAAGTGCCTTTATACAAATTATCACCTTTTACCGGAGCCGCCTTTTTTAATGGTATTTGTAATCCACCTGTTTCATCCAACCAATTAAACAATTCCGTTTTAAGCATCAATCCTGTTTTCCGGTAGGCCGTGTCCCTAATCAGATTATTCATTTCGTAAGGATCGTTCTTTAAATCATACAACTCATTAATATCCCATACGCCATTATAGTAGATATACTTATAGCGGTCGGTTCTCACTGCAAAAGTAGTGGGGGTTTGAGGGAAAGCCTGCTCCCAGTAGTATTCATAAAACACCCGGTTACGCTGCCAGTCTGCACCCGCTTCTCCCTTCAACAATGCGGCAAAGGAATAACCCTGCATTTGTGTGGGTTTGTTCAAACCTGCCAGTTGCAGAAATGTGGGTGCAATGTCCACGTTCATAACTACCTGTTCCAACACCGAAGCGGGCTTTACCATTCCCGGTGCCCATACCAGCATAGGCACCCGCATAGATTCTTCATAGGCATGGCGCTTATCAATTAACCCATGTTCACCAAAGGAAAATCCATTGTCGCCCATGTACACCACCATCGTATTTTGCTCCAACCCATTGGTTTTTATCCACTCCAAAACACGTTCAATACTGTCGTCAACCGATTGCAGGGTTTCAAGATATCTCCGGTAAAAATCATCAAAAACAATAGTGCCGTGATACATGTAATCCACACCGTGCCAGCTATACCGCTGGTTACGCACCCACTGTGGAATATCGCGGTAGTTCACTTTTGTTTGTGGCGCCGTAACCACACCAAAAGTTTTGCTGCTATCCGTTGCCGTAAGGTACATAGAAGGAGGACAAATCACCGGCACACCAGCATAACGTCCCTTGTGCCGCCTTGCCGGATTAAACTCTGCATGTACACCCTTATGCGACAGGTAAAGAAAAAACGGCTTTTTCTTATCGGTGCCTGTTAACCAGCGAATCGCATAGTCTGTTAATAAATCCGTCGTGTAAGCACTGTCCCCAAACTTCACATTTTTACCGTTAATATTAAATACGGGGTTATAGTACACGCCCTGGTCACTAAAACTAATCCAATAATCAAAGCCGGGTTGGGGGTTATCATTATTTGTTGCCCCCATATGCCATTTGCCCATAAAGGCAGTTTGGTAGCCTTTCTGTTGCAAGTATTGGGGAAAGAACTTTAAATGGGCGGGCAATGGCGAATTATTATCCACCACGGTGTGAGTATGCGCGTATTGCCCGGTTAATATAGAAGCCCGGCTGGGCGAACATAACGCAGTAGAAACAAATGCATTCTTTATATGCATTCCTTCTCTTGCCATTCGATCCATACCTGGCGTTTGCAGTCCTTCCATTTTATGCATAAACCCCATTGCATCGTACCGGTGATCGTCTGCCAGAATAAAAATAATATTCATGGGTTTTTGCTTCGCGGGTTGTGCAATAACCCATTTTGTACAGGTCACAAATAATAACAATAAAAAAACACGCATAACATTGATTTTTTGTGTGATGCTATATGCCACCTCTTTGGAGTCAGCCGTCAGTTCACCGGATAAACAATATACAAAGCCTAAACCCTGCAGCGCTAACTGCTACGCTGTTGCAAAGATTTTCACTGTTTTGCCTCGTTACTGCTACGCTGTTGCAAAGATATCCGCAATTGAAGTCATAGTCCATAAATCCCGTTGGTAATTTTGCCGTATGGAAAATATACGATGGAAAGTGGAAGGCATGGATTGCTCCAATTGTGCCCTCACCATTAGACGGTATCTGGAAAAAGAAGGCGTTGGAAACATTAGGGTGAATTTTGTTGATGGAGACGTGGCTTTCGATATGAATGGCACAGGTTCAGCGTTCGAAATAAAAAAAGGAATTGATGCACTGGGATACAAAGTAACGGGAAACCTGGAGGCGGTACACGCAAAAAATCCGTTACCAAAAATGAACATGCATCTCCGCTATGCACTGCTGTGTTTACCCTTTACCCTGGTGTTATTGCTCCACATGTTACATGGCTGGCTGGGCTGGCACTGGCTCATGAATCCCTGGCTTCAGCTCATACTTTGTTTGCCTGTTTATGTAATTGGGATGTCATATTTTGGAAAAAGCGCCATTAAGAGCCTGAGGAATGGTATCCCCAATATGAATGTGTTGATTGCCGTTGGTGCAACTGCAGCCTTTGCCTACAGCCTTACCGGAACATTAATGAACCTGGGAGAAAATTTTCTTTTTTATGAAACTGCTGCCACTATAATTACATTGGTATTTTTTGGAAACTATTTAGAAAGTGCGTCTATTCAATCTACCCAGAAAGCGTTGGAGGGATTGGCGAAATCGCAAAAGACGATGGCGAATATGATTGCTTTTGACGAGCATCACCAGGAAGTGATTATGCCGGTGGAGAATAAAGACCTGAGATCCGGAGATTTGATACTGATAAAAAGTGGTGAACAGGTACCCGCCGACTGCAAAATTCTGTGGGGCAATGCGAGTGTTGACGAATCCATAATAACCGGCGAAAGCCTGCCATTGGAGAAAAACCCGAAAGACCTTTTAATTGGTGGAAGCCTGCTGGCAGATGGAACAGTTAAAGCACAGGTAACAGCGGCAGCGGCCGATTCTGCACTGGCAAACATCGTGAACCTGGTAAAGCAGGCACAGGGTGAAAAGCCACCGGTGCAGCAAATGGCAGACAAAGTGAGCGCCATATTTGTACCTGCAGTTATTGCCATTGCGCTGCTCACCTTTATTACGAACTATATTTTTCTTCACGACGCCGGCGAATCACTGATGCGTAGCATTGCCGTACTGGTCATATCCTGTCCATGCGCCTTAGGATTGGCAACACCCGCAGCCGTAGCGGTAGGTTTGGGACGTGCAGCCCGTAACGGCGTGTTGTTCAGAAATGCAAAGAGCCTGGAGCTTTTCAAGGATATCCGGCAGGTGGTGTTTGATAAAACCGGAACGCTTACTACCGGACAATTAAGCATTGACCGCTTTCAGTCTGTTAATGAACAAATAACGGAGGACGAATTGAAACGCATAACCTATTCGCTCGAAAAATATTCGGGTCATCCTATTGCAAAATGCATATCTGCCGCATGGAAAACTAAAAACGATATACGCTGGAAATCAATAGAAGAAATGAAAGGGTTAGGTATTAAAGCAATCAGCAAAGAAGGCGATGAATACCAGGCAGGATCATACAAGATGGCTGCCGCATTTACAACAGATGATACCCACAATGTGTACATCATCCGCAACAACCAATGGGTGGGCTGGATAGACGTTAAAGACGAGCTTCGAACGGAAGCTAAAAGCATTATAAATTACCTGAAAGATAAAGGGATCAAAACCTACCTGTTAAGCGGCGACAGTTTGCCAAAATGCACAAAGATTGCTGAGGAGCTCGGTATTGACACCGTAATGGCCGAACAAACACCCGAACAAAAATTGGTAATGGTGGAGTCGTTATCTGCATCGGCCCCTACCGCTATGGTGGGCGACGGTATCAATGATGCACCTGCTTTAGCTAAAGCTACAATAGGTATTTCAATAAGCGATGCTTCGCAGATTGCTATACAAACGGCTGATGTGGTATTAATGAATCACGGACTAAAGCAACTTCCCCTGGCTTTAGGTTTAGGTAAACACACGTTTGTTACCATAAAACAAAATCTGTTCTGGGCCTTTTGTTACAACGCTGTAGCCATTCCTGTTGCTGCGGTAGGCTTTTTAAGCCCAATGTTCGGTGCGCTGGCAATGGGACTAAGCGACGTGGTATTGGGTATTAATTCGGGCAGACTGTTTGTGAAGAAAGTAGTGTGAGCAATGAGGAAACGTTCCTGCGGGGGAAGACCAGCGTGGAAATATGGGAATGCGGGAAACGGGGAATGCGGAAATTTGACTTGTGGCAGGCAGGTGTGGGCAGGTAAGACATAGAGAAACCCGCCTGTTATCCGCGTGAAATGGGATGTTCGAACTGCTACTCGCGGTCGGCACGCGACAGAAGGAGCGCCAGACCGCAAGTTTCATTTTATCAGTTAAAATTTAATTAACTTTTGCTTTCTGGCATTTAGCACTTTGCCGGATATTTGCCATTTACAACTCATCTTGGCAAACATCCTTTCCATACTTCAATCCAACTGGGGTTATGCTTCTTTCCGGCCGATGCAGGAAGAAATTATCCAATCGGTATTAAACGGTGAGGATACTTTAGCCATTATGCCCACCGGCGGAGGGAAGTCCATCTGCTTTCAGGTTCCTGCGTTAGCCTCAAAGGGTATTTGTTTGGTAGTTACGCCGTTGATTGCATTAATGCAAGATCAGGTACAAAAATTAAAACAAAAAGGAATACTGGCGCTAAGCATTCATTCGGGAATGGCTTTTGCCGAGGTGAAGAAAACATTAGATAACGCCCTCTACGGCAATTACAAATTTCTTTATGTGTCGCCCGAACGCCTGGAAACAGATTTGTTTAAAGACTACCTGTCCGCGCTGCCCATAAATTTAGTTGCGGTGGACGAAGCACATTGTGTATCGCAATGGGGTTACGATTTTCGTCCGGCTTATCTCAATATCGCCGCAATACGGGAGCACAAACCAGGTGTTCCGGTGCTGGCCGTTACAGCTTCGGCAACAAAAGCCGTGCAGGATGACATTTGTGAAAAATTGCTTTTCCGGAGAAAAATTATTATTCAACAGTCGTACGAAAGACCCAATCTTTCTTATAGCGTTTTTCAAACCACAACCAAAATCAACAAGCTCCTGGAAATCATCCAAAAGGTTCCCGGAAGCGGAATTGTATATTGTCGCAGCAGGAAGCGTACGCGGGAAATAGCAGAAATGCTGAAGCAACACCATGTCAGCGCAGATTTTTATCATGCCGGACTCCCGCATGAAGAAAGAAATAGCAAACAGGAAAACTGGGTAAAGAATAATACCCGAATTATGGTATGCACCAATGCGTTTGGTATGGGTATAGATAAACCGGATGTGAGAACAGTAATCCATTTGGATATTCCGGATTGTCTCGAAAGCTACTACCAGGAAGCCGGAAGGGCAGGCAGAGATGGCAAAAAATCGTATGCAGTGTTGCTATACTGTGCCAGGGATATGGAAACATTACAACAACAGCCGGATATCCGGTTTCCGGCGTTTAAGGAAATCAAACACGTTTACCAATGCGTGGTAAACTACCTTCAACTTCCCGCGGGTTCAGGAAAAGATATTTCTTTGGATTTTGATTTACAGGAGTTTGCAAGGCTGTTCCAGCTTCAAATGCTACCGGCTACCTATGCACTAAAAGTACTCGAACAGGAGGGTATTATTGAATACAACGAACAGATATTTCTTCCCGCCAAAGTTGCTTTCACCTGTAACAAGACACAGCTTCGGCATGCAGAAAATGACTTTCCCACGCTAACTTCCTGCATAAAATATTTGCTTCGTTCTTACGGAGGTATTTTTGATATGGCCGTGCCTGTGAGCATTTATCAAATGGCAAGGGACCTGAAGAAAAGCACAGCCGACATCCACAACTTACTGGGTCAGCTCCAATCATTAGGCATTATTGCTTACGAAGCTCAGAAAGATAAACCACAGCTACGATTTTTGGAAAATCGTGTCATAACAGACCATCTCACTATTAACACCGGCCACTATACGAACAGAAAAGCCGTACTCACGCAACAAATATCCGCCATTGTTGCCTACGCTGAGGAAACCCAGCAATGCCGGGCAAAAATACTGGCTAACTATTTCAACGACATGACTGCAAAGCCCTGTGGTATTTGCGACGTATGTGTTCAAACCAAAAACGCCCGGCTTTTGAAAACAGAATTCCAGATCTTGCAAGCTGATATTGCTGCTGCGCTTAAACAACACCCGTTATCCATAAACGAACTGATGACACAACTCGGGACTACCGATCAACAAAAAATATGGAAAGTAATAGAACACCTGCTCGCTGAGCATTTCGTGGAAATAAGTGAGGAAGGATATGGGGGAAAGTTGAGCCTAAAAAAAAAGGGCCAGGATAGAAATCCAGCCCGTTTTTAAAATCCAATATCCTATGAAAAACCAAGTCAAAGATAGGGAGGAAGAGTATTCCCGCAATACCCTTTTAGTGGTATTCTCTTAAAATTTTCTATGATTTACCCGTATGGCTTTTATATAAATGAAAATAACTTTTGGTATTTTCTATCGAAGGCAATCTAATCCATTCAAAACCAACTTGTTTTCTTCCCTGATGACCTTCGCCCTCCGAGCCCTAAAGCACCTAATAAACTTCGGGTAATAATAGATGCCGCCGTTCGCTGCACCTGCCGTGATACAGAACTATCCAAAACTTTTTCAATTAACGAAGGTTCGGGTTTAGCTGAAGGTTTTTCAGCAGCAGCTTCTGCCGATCGTTTTTCTGCTTCTGCTAACTTCTCAGATAAAATTTCATAGGCGCTTTCACGATCTACCACCCGGGCGTATTTATCAGACAGCCTGGATTGTGCGATCAGCGAATTAATTTCTGTATCAGTCAGTACATCCATCCTTGACTGAGGAGAAGCAAGCAAACAATGAACCAGTGGAGTAGGTATCCCTTTTTCATTGAGCATGGTAACAAATGCTTCGCCAATCCCCAATTCTGTAATCAGCTCATCAACTTTATAGTAATCGGTTTCCGGGTAGTTTTCTGCCGCCTGCTTAATAGTCTTTCTGTCTGCCGCCGTGAATGCACGCAGGGCATGTTGCACTTTCAATCCGAGTTGACTTAATACCGCTGCCGGTACGTCTTGCGGGTTTTGGGTACAGAAAAATATGCCTACTCCTTTTGATCGGATCAGCTTGATCACGGTTTCTATCTGTTGAAGTAATGCATCTGTTGCTTCCTGAAAAACCAAATGGGCTTCATCAATAAACAATACCAGTTTGGGCTTATCCAAATCACCTGCTTCAGGTAATATTGCATACAACTCGGCAAGGAGCTGCAACATGAAGGTGGAAAATAATTTGGGGCGGTTTTGCATATCCGTTACCCTCAGCACATTGATCATCCCTCTGCCATCGTTGCCGATGCGCATCAAATCTTCTACTTCAAACGATGGTTCCCCAAAAAATACATCAGCACCCTGTTGTTGCAATTCTATTACTTTTCGCAGGATCGTGCCCGTGCTGGTTGTCGAAATTTTACCGTATTGCTTTTCAATGTCACTCTTACCTTCATTGCTAATGTATTGTAGCATTTTGGTAAAGTCCTTTAGGTCAATCAAAGGAATCTTCTGATCGTCGCAATATTTAAAGATGAGCGCTACCAACCCCTGTTGCGTATCATTCAATCCCAGAATTTTGGATATGAGGATGGGGCCGAATTCGCTAACTGTTGCCCGTAGCCGAACACCTTTTTCATCACTCAGGCTCATTAATTCAACCGGAAAAGTTGCAGGAACGTATTCCAACCCCATTTTTCCGTACCGTTCCTTAATCTTATCATTCAAAGCACCTGCGGCAGCCAGTCCGCTTAAATCCCCCTTAATATCCATCAATAACACCGGTACACTGGCGTTGCTAAGTCCTTCCGCAATTACCTGAAGAGTTTTGGTTTTTCCCGTACCCGTAGCACCGGCTATCAGTCCATGCCGGTTCATCGTTTTCAGTGGCAGGTGAACGAGTGCGTCAGGCTGTACTTCGCCTTCAAACACCGCTGCCCCCAGCGTAAAATTCTCACCTTTAAATGCATAACCTGTTTGTACCGCTGAAACGAATGCGTTTTTATCTGCCATGTATAAAATTTTTAGGGAAGTTACCCGAATAAATCTGCCTGCGTGCGTTTAATGTCAAATATCTTCTTCTCGTTCAAGCATTAAAATGGCACTTTGCGGAACGATAAAATATTTTTCACTCTCATACATCACTTCGGTTGCCCCGCTAAGTAAAAAAATTGCCAAATCGCCTTCCCTGGCCTGAAGTGGAATATATTTCACCTGTTCTTCGTCCGCTTTCCAGGGCTCGTTTTCCACCGGAAGTGGAATGGCATAACCGGGACCGTGTTTTATTACATATCCCTGTTGCACCTTTTCCTTTTCCTGCACTCCGGGAGGAAGGTATAACCCACTTGCTGTTTTTTGATCGGACTGCAGGGGTTTTATTAACAGCCGGTCGCCAATGACGATCAGCTTTTTGAACCTGTTCTCTGGTGTTAGCCGCATGACCACAATATTTAGCTGCAAAAATAAAGATTCGTATATTTAATAGCTTTAACAAAAGTTTATTCACCTTTTACTTCAAAGCGAAATCAATTTATATTTATTTGTTATTAAATGTTAGTATTATGGACGTACAAAAGCACAAAATTCTATTATGCGAAGACGATCAGAATCTGGGGCTGGTATTGAAGAATTATCTTGAACTGAATGATTATGATGTAACGCTGGAAAGAGATGGCAGATTAGGGCTGGCTGCGTTTCAACGGGAAAAGTTTGAGCTCTGCCTGCTGGATGTGATGATGCCGAATATGGATGGGTTTAAATTGGCGGAAGAGATTAGAGACATTAATCCTGATATTCCATTGTTCTTTCTCTCTGCAAAAACCATGAAGGAGGATATCATTCAGGGATATAAACTTGGCGCAGACGACTATATTACCAAACCCTTTGACAGTGAAGTATTGCTATTGAAGATAAAAGCAATTTTAAAACGCAATGAGGATCTGAACACAGCTGCCGCCAATGTGGAATATGACCTGGGGGCTTACCACTTTAACCCAAAATTGCGAGAGCTTATCATTTCCGGGAAAACACAAACGCTTTCTCCGAAAGAAAACGAATTGCTGAAAATGCTGGCAGAATATAAGAATGATCTGCTGCCAAGGGAAAGTGCTTTAAAGCGAATTTGGGGCAGCGACACTTATTTTAATGGCCGGAGTATGGATGTGTATATTGCCAAACTCCGAAAATACCTGAAAGAAGACCCGCAAATTGAAATTGTAAATATCCACGGCAACGGTTTCCGGTTGGTGGTAAGCGAATAAAGTGAATATAATACAGGGAAGGAGGAAAAGAGATACGTTTTGAAAGAAGCATCGAGCGATTTGCCGTTACGGTCAGTTGCCGTTACGGCTTTTTTTTGTTGCATCTTTTGCCGTTAATAGCTTTGGCTTAGTAGTCTATCACCTGCTCCTCAATGAGCTCGGGTATTTCGCGCCATTCATACTGCTGACTACGCAGTTGTGGTTCGAAGCCTGCCTCGCGAATTGCATCCTGTATGGATTTATAAGTGAATCTGTGACCTGCACCGGCAGCACTCACCACATTTTCTTCGATCATAATGCTTCCAAAATCGTTGGCACCACCATGTAAACACAGCTGTGCGGTTTTTTTACCAACCGTAAGCCACGATGCCTGCATGTTGATAATATTCGGTAGCATAATACGGCAAAGGGCCATCATGCGAATATACTCCTCTGCAGTGGTAAGGTTGTGTACGCCGCGAATACGCGCAAGTAAGGTGTCCACATCCTGAAAAGTCCAGGGAATAAATGCCAGAAATCCTTTAGCGTCTGCAGGTTTGCGGCTTTGTACCTCCCGGATTTTTATGAGGTGTTCAAAACGTTCTTCAAGCGTTTCCACGTGTCCGAACATCATGGTAGCGCTGGTGGTGATATGCAACTTGTGTGCTTCATGCATAATATCCAGCCATTCCTGTGCGCCGCATTTTCCCTTACTCACGAGGCGTCTAACCCTGTCCGTTAATATTTCGGCGCCCGCTCCGGGTAGTGAATCAAGCCCGGATGCTCTAAGCGCTACCAATACATCGTGGTGACTCATTTTTTCGAGCTTACTGATATGCGCTACTTCGGGAGGTCCCAGGGCATGTAACCGGATATCCGGAAATTCTGATTTAATCGCACGAAAGGTGCCGGTATAAAAATCAAGTCCTAATTGCGGATGATGACCTCCCTGAAGCAATAACTGATCACCACCGTATTTAATCGTTTCCCGAATTTTCTTCCTATAGGTAGCCATGTCCGTAATGTAAGCATCGGCATGTCCGGGGATACGATAGAAATTGCAAAACTTACAATTAGCCACACACACGTTCGTGGTATTCACATTGCGGTCAATCTGCCAGGTTACCTTTCCGTGAGGTACTAATTGCTTTCGCATTTCATCGGCCGTAAACATTAACTCCGTTAATGCGGCTTTCTCGTGCAAAAACAGCCCTTCTTCAATGGTTAAGAATTCAAATCGCTGTGCTTTCTGTAAAATGTCTCCAACTTCCTTCATATGTAAAAACGCTTCCCCAAAAAAATAAACTCTTCCGTGTGGCAAGTATCTTTTTAGTCCGATGCAAAAGTAGTAAGATTAGGAATGACGAACGGATAGATTTTCATTTCAAAAAGAATTACATTTATGCAGCACATATGAGAATTTTTTTTGCCTGTCTTATGCTGATAACTCTGGTAATGCCACCGTTGCCCACGGGCGCCGGCAGCAAACCCTCAACTGCCGAACCGGCACAGTTGATTACAAAGTTCAAATTTCAGCAATTTAGTGGTGGTGTTGTTATTATCCAGGCACAGGTAAATAACTATCCTGACACATTGAACTTTATCCTGGACACCGGTAGTGGCGGCATTTCCCTTGATTCGACCACTGTTGAGGCGTTGGATATCCCCACCCTGCCGTCCGACAGAACCATCCGGGGAATTGCCGGAGTACGCAAGGTGAACTTTCTATACAATGCCACGCTTCATTTACCCGGACTGTCTATTGACAACCTTAATTTTCACGTTAACGATTATGAAATTCTTTCCAGCGTGTATGGCGTTAAAATAGATGGCATTATCGGTTACAGCTTTTTCAGCCGGTACATTGTACATTTCGACTATGATAATTTACTGCTGTCGGTTTACACGCAGGGCGATTTCAAGTATAAACGCGGGGGCTATACGTTAAAACCCGTACTCAACACCATCCCTATTGTGCAAACATCATTTGCCGATAACGCCAAATTCAGCTCCAGATTCTATTTTGATACCGGTGGCGGACTTTGCTTTTTGCTTTCGGAGAATTATGCCGAAGACAGTGCAGTACTTAACCCCAAAAAGAAGCCGGTGTTGACACAGGCGGAAGGATTAGGTGGCAAGATGCAGATGCGTTTAACAACGATTAAAGAACTGCGTATCGGACCCTATCGCTTCCGTCATGTACCCACATACATATTTGACGATATTTATAACGTTACCGCCTACCCCTACCTGGCAGGCTTAGTGGGCAACGATCTGCTGCGTCGCTTTAATGTAACATTGAATTACGCCATGAGAGAGATTCACCTTGTACCGAATTCTCATTATCGTGCTCCTTTTGATTACGCCTACACGGGATTAGGTATTTATTTGGTTGATGGCCGAATACGGGTAGAAGATGTGATACCGGAATCCCCCGGAGAAAAGGCCGGGTTTAAATCGGGAGATGTAATCATTAGTGTGGGAAATAATATGTCGAATAATATATTAACTTATAAAAACCTCCTTCAAACACCGGGTCAACGCATTAAGATTATTATTAGCCGAAACGACAGCTTGTCCGTTCTTACACTTCGCCCCGCCAGCATTCTGTGATTTGACAGCATTTGTCATCAATTCCTGTTAATTTTGTCGTCTTTTGTAAGATAGAGGAACTTTACACCATGATACAATTTGAACAGTTTGAATTAGCTAATGGATTAAGGGTAATCGTACACGAAGATCATTCTACACCCATGGCCGTGGTAAATGTAATGTACGACGTGGGCGCAAGAGATGAAGACGCTGCGAAAACAGGTTTTGCACATCTATTTGAACACCTGATGTTTGGTGGATCGGTTAACATACCCTCTTACGATGAACCATTGCAACGTGCCGGAGGAGAAAACAATGCGTATACCACCAACGATCTTACCAACTATTATTGTCAGTTACCGGCAGAAAATATCGAAACTGCTTTTTGGTTAGAGAGCGACAGAATGCTGAGTTTGGCCTTTGACGAAAAAAGTTTGGAAGTTCAACGCAAGGTGGTATGTGAAGAATTTAAAGAACACTATTTGAATAAGCCTTATGGCGATGTATGGCATAAAATGCGAAACCTTGCTTTTATCCGCCACCCTTACCGTTGGATGACGATAGGTGCAGAACTGAGTCATATTGAAAACGCAACGCTGGAAGATGTAAAAGCATTCTTCTACAAACATTATCGCCCGGTTAATGCCATACTCACCGTAGCGGGACATGTGAAGACAGCACAGGTTCAAGAGCTGGCGGAGAAGTGGTTTGGCGATATTCCTTCCGGCGAACGATACATTCGACGTCTTCCGCAGGAACCTGTTCAAACATCCCCGAGGAAGCAGGAAATACATGCTAACGTACCGGTTGATGCATTTTATAAAAGCTGGCATATTTGTTCCCGTAGCGACAGTCGGTATTATGCTACCGATTTACTCACGGAAGTACTGAGTGGCGGCGGATCATCCAGGTTGTTCCAGTCTTTGGTAAAAGAAAAACAAATCTTCAGCAATATTGGTTGCTATCATTTTGGCAGTATGGATGCCGGACTGGTTACGATTGAGGGAAAGTTGGTGAAAGGAGTGAAAATGGAAGACGTGGAAGCAGCAGTTGAATCAGAACTCCAAAAGATTAAGGATACCACTGTTGATGAAAAAGAATTGCGGAAGGTAAAAAACAAAACAGAAAGCTTAATTACGTTTGAAGATATGAGCCTGATGAACAGGGCAGGAAGTCTTTCCTTTTATACACTCATGGGCAATACCAATATGATCAATGAAGAGTTAGACCGTTTTCAGCAGGTGAGTGCCGCAGCCCTACGCCACGAAGCTGAAACGGTTTTTGACAACAATAACAGCTCCGTTTTATACTATTTTGGAAATCATTAAAACAGTACATTCGAATATGGCAAACAGGCAGGTTGCCCCCGAAATTAAAGATGCGATCAATTATACCCTTGAATTAAAACCGTACCAAAAATATAGTTTACAAAATGGTATTGTGGTATATGCCATAGATGCAGGCGCCGAAGAAGTTGTTCAAATTGAATTGGTGTTTAAGGCCGGGAACTGGTTTGAACAGCAAAATTTGGTTGCCTCCGCTACGAATCATCTGCTCAAAAATGGCACTTCCACAAAAGATGCATTCCAAATTAATGAGCATTTTGAGTATTATGGTTCCTACTTAAACCGCAATTGCTATAATGAAACCGCGGTATTGAGTTTGCATAGCTTAACCAAACACCTGTATGAACTGCTTCCTGTTGTTCGGGAACTGATTACAGACTCAACGATGCCTGAAAATGAACTCGACATCTACAGGCAGAATATGAAACAAAAACTTGAGGTGAATCTCAAAAAATGTGATTTTGTATCCAACCGTCTGATTGATGAATACCTCTTTGGTGTTCAACATCCGTACGGAAAATACAGTTCGGCACAGGCATACGATGCGCTTCAGCCGGAGCTCCTCAAACAATTCTTCCATCAGTACTATTTAAATGGACATTGTACGATATTCATTGCGGGCAAACTGCCCGCGGGTATAGAAAAGTTGTTGAACGATAATTTTGGGAACCTGCCGGTTAATAAGGAGCAGCTATCTCAGCGCTCACACCCGGTTGAAGCAGCTGTTGAAAAAAAATACAGGATCATGAACGATCCGGAAGGCATACAGGGCGCTATTCGCATCGCGGCGCCCTTCCCCAACCGTCATCATCCGCATTTTACAAAGGCCCAGGTTTTGAATACCCTGTTTGGCGGCTATTTTGGATCACGACTGATGAGTAATATCAGGGAAGAAAAGGGATATACCTACGGCATACACAGCTACCTGCAAAACCATGTTCAGCAATGTGCATGGATGATCAGCACAGAAGCAGGGAAAGAGGTATGCGAAGCTACCATTGCCGAAATATACCACGAAATGCAAGTTCTGCGTGAGCAACCTGTACCAGAAGAAGAACTTTTGCTTGTGAAGAACTATCTGATTGGCACCCTCCTGGGCGACCTGGACGGACCTTTTCAAATCATGGGCAGGTGGAAGAATATTATATTGAATGAGTTACCGGAAGACTATTTTTACAGCTCTGTATCGGAAATAAAAACAGTTTCATCCAGGGAACTGCAGGAGTTAGCTAACGAATATCTTCACCCTGAAAAATTTTATGAGTTAGTGGTAGTGTGATTTTTTCAAGAAATGTGTCTTTTTCGAACTGGGTGATCCAAAATTTTTCGCCTGCTACAAAAAAGCCCGGCAATCTGCCGGGCTCTTAGTTCAATTATCTTCTACAAGCTGTTAATTATTCAAATTGGGGTTATTGAGTACTTCCGCCTGGGGAATTACGAACGTTAACTCAGGAGCGGTATACGGGAATGACTCTCCATCGAAAAACAGGTGGTTGGCTCCTCTGGTGATCGTAGCCTTGTCTCTCTTCATTGCCAGATACGATTTACCTTCGCCCCACAACTCTATCCGTGTTTGTAAATAAATCTCATCCTTGAGCGCCTGCCCGGTTAAAGCGTCAACATAGGAAAGGTCGGTGATACGGTCAGTAAGGTATTCTTTCAACGCTTGTTTTGCTCCATCATCATTATTCAGGTAAGCCTGCGCTTCAGCATACAACAAATAAAACTCGTCGGCACGCATATAAAGCAAATCGGTAATTACCTGGCGCTGGCCACCGTCCACGCGGCCCGGATCAAAGAACTTGTTGATGGGCATATAGTCGAAATCTCCAGGCCCATACCCGTAATCTCCCTCAACGCCACCGTTGGGAGGATCAAACTGTCCTTTCCGGATATCATCAGCATGAATGGCATTATACAACCCTTCATCAATTACTTTAGGGTCCCCTGCCCATGCATAACTATAAGTAAACAGGTCAACTTGTCCCCACCATGATATCAGGTCAATGTTTTGTGCCAGCGTGAGGTCTACCCCCCACATCCAGCTCGGGGTAGCCACATTATTGAAACCGGCAACGTCGGTATTATTACCGTTATACACCAGCTCAATAGGAGTTGTTTTGGGGTAAGCGGCCTTGATTTCCTCACAAAGGGAGGCCACTTTTGTCCAGTCTGCTGCAGTTCCCCTTGCTGCTAACACATAAGCCAGCAAGCCTCTTGCCACATTCTGATCCACCTGGTCCTTTGTTGTGCGCGAAAATCCGTCCAAATATTCAATTGCCGTAGTAAGGTCAGAAACCATCAAATCCCATACTTCCGCAGCGGTACTCTTGGGGAGATTTGTATTGTCAACACCTATTCCCTTATACAGGGGAAGAATTTTAGCGCTTCCGTCCCCATACGAAGGAGCATACAATTGAGAAAGATAGAAGTACCCATAGGCACGCATGGTTTTTGCCTGCCCCATGGTCACTTTAGATTCGGCACTTTCAGGTACTGCATCGGTTCCCCCTAATATATCTATTATTGCGTTGGCGCCAAAAACCTGACGGTAATAATATCTCCAGGGGATATAATCTTCATTTCTCGTAAAGTCAACAGTAGCCTGGTACCTGACTACGGGAGAATACCATCCGTAGTTTAAGGCACCTAAAACCATATCGGAGCAAAGCATATCGGAGTAAATATCAACTCCTTTCTGTCCAAAGTCATCATGCCGGGTTGTGCCGCCCACTCCATCCGTAAACATCGTGGTATATAACCCGGCGATGCTGCCATCAAGCAAAGCAGGATCTTGCTTTGCCGCCTCACCCAATTGCTCCGGGGTTACAAACTCTGTAGGCTCGGTATTAAGATAGTCTTTTTTACAGCCAGAAGCCAAAAGCATACCGGCAATTGAAAAAAGCGTTACATATTTGATTTTCATAATTTCTTAATTTTTACTTTAGAATTTTGCTTTTATCCCTGCCGAAATAGTAGATAACGGCGAATAACGATACATGTCAGACGCGCCATTTTCTGCTGTAGCCGGATTAAATCCTTTCCTTGCAGAATTCAACCACAAATTATCACCCGAAACAAACACGGTAATCTGGTCGGCAATTCGTTGACGTTTTATCAATCCTTCGGGGAAGGTGTAAGCCAATTGTACATTGTTTAATATTAAATAATTGGCACGGGTAATAAATCTTGAAGAACTGGAATTCACGTTGGCATCGGCATTATTGGAGATACGGGGTACATCGGTAATGTCTCCTTTATTTTGCCACCTGTTTCTGATGTCTGTACTCCAGTTATTTCCGCCCACCAAATCGTTGCCCATCAACCTTCCATACGCACCATCGTAAGCATAACCACCCAAACTATACAACAATTGAACATTAAGGCTAAGCCCGTTAAAGCCGGTATTCAGGTTGACGGCTCCCCGAAGTTTAGGGATTGCTGATTTGCCAATATAATATTGGGTGGCCTGAGAATAAACCTTGGTTACTCCTTCCAGTAAACTGGTCCGTTTGTCGGGATTTTTTGCATAGAAATCTTCCAGATCCAATACTTGCTCTCCAACAGTAAAGGCCTTATCACCATCTGCATCATCATAAAATACCGTCCAGGTAGACGTGCCATCCTGAGGATCCACTCCGGCAAAATTGCGCATATAGAAATCATATACCGAATGACCCTTGGCCCAACCATAAGGCGACTGGTTGTCAATAATTTTTGGTTTTTGAGTGGAAGGATCAACGGGCATGGTCGTGATCTTATTTGTAAAATGTTCTCCATTTACACCCAGGTCAAGATAAAATTTCTTCGTCTTAACCAAGTGCCCCGTTAGTTCAAAGTCAATACCTGCATTTCTGAGTTGGCCATCATTTACGGTTATCAGCGCATAACCATTTGATGGTCCCACCCGTCTGTCAAAAATCAGGTTGTCGGTATTTTTTACATAATAATCAACCGAACCTTCCAGGTAGGTACCCAGCCTGAATTCAACACCCGCCTGGAACATTTTAGAAGTTTCCCAGGTTAAATCCGGATTCCCGGGAACAGGAACACCGAAAGACGGATTATCATTCAGGTTACCAATGCGTATGTTATCGTAACCCGGATAATATCCCAGCCCACTTTGGTCTCCAATCACGCCATAACTTGCTTTTAATTTCAAATAGTCAAAAACCTTCTGACTGTTCATAAAGTCCATTCTTGTTACTTCCCAACCTAAGCCCAGTGCACCGAAGGTACCCCACGCATTCCCTTTAATGAACCGTGAAGATCCATCTCTTCTTACGGTTGCTGACAAATAATAAGTGCTATTGTAGTCGTAATTCAACTGACCAAAATAACTCTCTAATTTGTTGGTATTGGAATAGGATGAGGCGGTGGGTTCTTTTACAATGGCATTGGCTAAATCCAAACTGTAGTTGCTCACCAGATTATGTCCTGAAGCGGTAGACCGCGTTAGTTTATAATCAGAAGCTTCATGAGCAACCAGGGCCTCTACGCGGTGCCGGTCGAAGCGGTGGGAGTAACGAAGTAAATTCAGCAAACTTAAATTCAGCAATTCCCTCTTCCGCTGATAAATACTTCCGTTTTGACTTGCAGCCGAACCGTAAAACTTATTCATGCGTTCCCAATAATCCTCATTAAAATATTGGGCACCTACTCTGTTTTCCAGCGCTAAATCCGGAGTAAAATTAATCGTAATCTTCGCGTTACCCGTCAACTCATTCTTTTTAGCGAGATAGGTATTGTAATGTGCATCGGCAATGGCGTTGGTTAAAGAACCGAA
>JADZFY010000097.1 GCA_020854215.1 Chitinophagaceae bacterium
GGTTCCGGCGATATAGCGCTTTGATGTTGTTGAATACCGGAAGCACCCGCAACCAGCCGTTCAAAATTCTCCTGCGATGACCGGCCGACGGGAGACACTATATTATCAGAAACAATATACACCGGTTTCATTCGCAGTATAATGACGGGGTTATTCCATATTTCATTTTCCAGGCTTCAAAAAAAGGCGGATTGATAAGTTGAAGTACAGAGTTTTCCTTTTGCAGAAAAACCTGCACCGAAGTTCCGGTAGCCACTAAATGACCCGTGCCTGCATGGTATAACCGGTATTCAAATTTAAGCTTAGCCGCTTCACAGGGTACATAAATCGTTTCTACCACTACCCTGTCGCCATATTTCAACGACTTCTTAAAATCACACTGTATGCTCACCACCGGTATAACAAAACCCTGGCGATAAAAATCGAGGTAGCCAATACCGTGTTCATTGCCAAAAGCTTCGCGCCCGTCTTCAAAATACCGGATATAATGGCCGTGCCATACAATCCCTAACGGATCTGCTTCATTAAACCGAACTTTTATTTCAATTCTCCCCGATAACGTTTTTTGCATTATTTATGTTTTCGCCCTACAATGAACCGATTCTTAACCCGCGGTGGATTTCCAATTCTTATATTTCGACTTTTCAATTTCCAATAGTACGGCATCCACGGTTTTTGCCCAGTAATTTCTAAAGCCAAATCCGGCAGCCTTTGCCGTCATGCGTTCCGAAAGCAACACTTTGGAGGAAGCCATATCTATTAGCACCACGTACATGGTGGCCGTGGCAGATGTTTTATTCATATTTTCCATGATAAACATTAATCCTATTCCTTTTTTACCTCCAAAATGGTAGCCTTTAGCAATAGATTCCGCACCGGATTTGGTAAGCCGGTCGTCTTTTACTTCACCGGATTCTACAATTTTCCCGGCGTCAATTTTGGCATTTTTGGCATTCACAAAACTAAGATCACTGGTGACCGTGGTTTTGGAAAATGCCTTCGAGAAATCGTATTTTTTGGGTTCATTTACTACCACCTGGTTAATGGCGGCAAATTGCCTGTCGCGAATGTCCATTGCATTGGCGGCAATATCATTTACCACCTTGGCCTGGGTAAAATCAATACCCAAATAGGTGAGCGGAACCTCAGAAGAATTAAAGAATTCCTTTAAAGTTTGAGCAGATGCAGACTGTGTACCAAAAACCAGGAGCATAATGGCAAACAGCCATTTTGAAGAAAATACAGGTTTCATTGTATGGTAGTTTTATTGGTTGACTGAACGAAAATTTTCATTTCACACTCCGCTATTTTATGTCCGTTGCAAAAAATTTTTCCTGCAATAATGGTAACGTCAAACACCTGGTTTTTAATCGAAATTTCTGTGTTTAAAACCTGTCCTGCTTTGGGCAGATCCATCACCTGCAAATGCTGTACGGCGCCAATAAATCCCACAGGAACAGGTTCGCCTTTCCGGCTGTAAATATAACCAATTCTGGCAGCGGCGGTTTGTGCAATATGCTCAATGAGCGCCGGCTCGGTGAGCTGCCCGTTTTTCATAAAGATATTATCCGGCTTCACGGTGTATTTTGCCGATGCAGTTTCAGCATCTGCAGCCAACAGTTCATCCACCATAACAAATGGAGGACGCTGTGGAATAAGCGCGAGAATATCCATGTTGGCCGCCATACCGTACACCTGTTTAAAATTTCTAAAAACAAGGCTGCAAAGTATGGATTTATGGTTTATTGTCAAAAACGGGGCTAAATCAAAAAATAACCATACCTCCTACTTTTTTTAAAGCAGAATTACCGGTACATCATTTTTCTGAACTGGTCCGGCGACAGTCCGGTTTTTTCCCTGAACAATTTTGAAAAATAAAACGGCGACTCAAAATTTAAGCTGAGTGCAATTTCTTTTATGGAAACGGAAGGATTGGCGAGGAGTTTTTTCGCTTTCTCAATTTTCAGTTGTAAAAGATATTGATGCGGAGCGATGCCGGTGTAGCTTTTAAAAGCCTTTCGAAACCAGGCATAGCTTACGTGTAGTTCGCCGGCCACCTTTTCCATGTCAATATCCTGATCAATCTGTGTGCGAAAAATAACACGTGCTTTATTTATAATCGTCTCGGTATTGTCTTCGGTTTTAAAATAGCCCTGTTTAACCAGCGAATGTATTTCGCCAAGCAGGTGCAGCACAATACCGGCTACGAGTGGCTGATAACCTGTTTTTTCATTTTTGGTTTTTTCAATAATTTCCAGTAGCAGGTGAATCAGGTTTTCATGGATGCCAATGCGTAATACCGGCTTATGTTGCGAATAGAAATGCTGGGTTACCACATTGTCCATAATAGGTCCTTTAAATCCAACCCAGTATTCATCCCATCCGGTTTTTTCTGTCGGTTTAAAACGATGCCACTCTCCGGGAAATAAGAGAAGAACGGTACCCTCCTGAATATTGCATTTTTTACAGTCCGCCGATTCAAAAACACCTTCACCACTTGTGATATAAATAAGCTGGTATTCATCCAGGATTCTTCCTTTGTTCCAGGTAAAATAATGGTGAGCCGGATGATGAACGGAAGGATATACTTCGTTTTCTTCGATACGGCTGCGCCCCGCATTTAAAACATGCAGGCCCCAACTGAGGTCTTCGGCGCTTGTGGGCAGGTATTTGTAGAAGTTGGTCATGTGGGATAAAAATAATTATTTATTCTGAACAGCATTCGGGGGGCAAATTCTACATGTGAAATATCAATTTGCGTATTTTTTTAGAAAGTATAGTTGAGTAGGTTCGTGGTTCAATTGAAATAGCTATTCATGCTTTCTATACTTATTCAACACAAGAAATTGTTGTGATGGAGAAAGTATACCTAATACTGAGCCTAAAGAAAACAGTTTTTATCAGTTCAGATTTTCTCAGGATGATTATTTCCTCCTGAAAGAATTTTTCCGGTCAATTTATGTCATTAGAAATCGCAGGTGTAATCCGTCTCCTGCACAGCAACTTAATTTCATTGCATGGTGTGATCCCTTGCGTATGCTGATGATACTAAGTAGTACCGGAATGGATTTAGGGTTGCAAGAACATTAACCTGATATTTTTTTTCCAAAACAAAATTGATTGCAATGCAAAAGATTGTATTCCCCGGTCAACAGAAGAAGAAACTCACTTTACTCCTTCTTGCGTTTTTTATGTTTTCATTCCTTTTCGCTCAGCAGAAAATTACAGTAACGGGAAAAGTAGTTGCAGGAAATGCACTTCCATTAGAAGGGGTATCCGTAAACGTGAGAGGATCCACCGCAGGCACCGCAACGGATGCGGGTGGGCAATTTAGTATTCAACTCACTAAAGGTGCCACGCTCGTTTTTACATTTGTAAACTACCAGTCAAAACAAATTGTTGTTAACAGTGAATCTGATGTATCTGCTGTTACATTGGTGCCCACCGTTTCTTCTTTGGAAGAAGTTGTGGTGGTTGGATACGGTACACAGAGCAGGAGAAACGTTACCGGAGCGATTGCAACGGTGGATGTTTCTAAGTTACAGGATATTTCTTCGGCGAACGTGACAAAACTCCTTGTTGGACAGGCGCCTGGTGTAACCGTTAAGCAAACTACAGGTTCACCCGGGCGGGAATTTCAGGTCATTATCCGGGGAAGCGGATCCCTGGGTGCAGGGAGTGCGCCATTGTATGTTATTGATGGGTTTCCGGTAGGTACTTCCATCGGACAAAATCTGAATCCTGATGACATAAAGAGCATCACTATATTAAAAGATGCGGTATCTACAGCCATTTATGGGGCAAGAGGATCGAACGGCGTAGTATTGATAACTACAAAAACTGCGAAAGAAGGCGAGGTACTTCTAACGGCCAGCGCTAATTATGGTATTCAAAACATTCCTGATTCAAGGAAAACGAAAGTGTTGAATGGGGAGGAGTTTGCTCAGTTCAGGAAAGACGCCTTCATGGATAAAATAAGATATTTCGAGAACAGGGAACCTTCAGTAGATGAGGTTCCATTGAATTTTCGGTATCCTGAACAGACCGAATATTCCACAAACTGGCTTGATGAGATTCTCAATCAAAATTCACCATTCCAAAATTACAATATTACGCTGGCGAATGGCAAAGGAGCGATCCGATCTCTTGTTTCTGCAGGATTGCTGAATCAGGAAGGAAGTCTTATCAACACGGGCTATAAATTGTACTCACTCCGGGCAAATGTAGGTGGGCAGGTCAATAAGTTTATCAACATGGGAATCAATATTGATGGTTCATACGCTACTCAACGTCAGGCTCGCGGTACCGAAGGCCGGGATCAGATTGTGGGTGGGTCCTTAATTATGGATCCAAGAGAACCCGTTTACAACGAAGATGGGAGCTATAATAGTTACATCGGCGGACACGACGGTATTTTTGGTTTTTATAATCCGGTTCAAGTGCTTAATGAAGCACCAAGAAACTACACTAATACCAATTTAGTGGCAAATGGATTTTTAGAAATATCTTTTTTGAAGCATTTTAAGTTCAAGCCAACGATCAATGCCGGATTATATGGCGCATCATACAAGTACTTTGTGCCTTCGAGTATTTCAGGCATAAATGCGCCTGCGCCCAGGAATGCTACCGAAGATGATTCCTACTCCACTAGGTTGAATATTTCAACAGATCAGCTGCTTTCTTACAGTAATGATTTTGGAGACCACAGTGTTGATGTTTTGGCTGGCTATACCGCCCAGGAAGAAACGAGCAAAGGACTTTCGGGAAATGGAAACCAGTTTCCTGATGACCTTGTACCGTTTTTGAATGCAGCAATTATCAAGTCTTCAAGTTCCTACGAGAACGGCTGGAGCATGCAAGCATTCTTTGGGCGATTGAACTACTCCTACAAAGACCGGTATTTGTTTTCGGGTACCTTTCGCCGGGAAGGAAGTTCACGATTTGGGTCACAAAATAAATGGGGGAATTTCCCTGCCTTTTCTGCGGGCTGGAGGATATCTGATGAGTCTTTCATGCCCGAACTGGTATGGCTAAACGATCTTAAGATAAGAGGAAGTTGGGGCATAACCGGAAATAACAATATAGGAAACTATTCAAGTTTGTCGTTCATGAATCCCTCTAATTATGTGTTCAATAATAACTATGCCAGCGGACGAATAGTCAGTTCGTTTGCGAATACAGAATTAGGTTGGGAAAGATCAACCCAGACAGACATCGGTATAGATTTAACTGCACTGGACAACCAATTAACCTTTTCTGCGGAGTTCTGCAATCGGATCACAACCGACATGCTATTGTCTATTCAGTTGCCTGCGATAGCCGGATTTACTAGTACGTTGGGTAACGTGGGAAAAGTACAAAACAGAGGACTTGAGTTTTCGGCAGGGTACAGAAAAAAAATAAACGCATTCACCGTTTGGGGTAATGGTAACATATCATTCAATAAAAACAAAGTGTTAGCTATACGGGGGGTGAATGATGAGATATGGAGTGGTGATTTTTATTCTACCTATAATGTTTCAAAAGTTGGACGGCCTATTGGTATGCTCTATGGATTCAGAATGATGGGCATCTTTCAAAACCAGGATGAAATTGACAAGTGGCCAAAACAAGATGGAGCAATACCGGGTGTATATAAATACTACGACGATGACGGCAACGGAGTAATTTCTTACGACACGAAGGATATGGTAGAGATTGGGAATCCATGGCCAAAGTTTACCTGGGGATTTAACCTTGGTGCCAACTACAAAAACTTTGATCTAAGCATTTTGTTAACGGGAGCCCAGGGTTATGATCTCTTTAGAAATATTGAAGCTTCCACGCTGAATATGGATGGGGTTTTTAATGTATTGACTGTGAGTAAAGACCGTTTCAGATCGCAAGCTCAACCGGGAAACGGCTGGGTTGCAACCACCAATACCTGGAAATGGGAACGGGAGAGTAATTCAAGATATGTTTACGATGGTAGCCATGCCTGGGTGAAAAATATCAGTCTTGGCTATACTATTCCAAAATCGGTAATACGCGTAACAACCTTTCGCTTATTCCTAAGCGCAGACAATTTGTTTCTCATTTCTAATTACCCGGGCAATAACCCGGAAATTGACAGTAGAGGGGGCATCAGCCCGGGATTTGATGATGAAGCCTATCCCGTTGGAAGAACGTTTTCTATCGGAGCTAACTTAACATTTTAAAAATTGACAAATGAAACAGAATCTATTATACTTAGGGTGTGCGCTCCTGTGCTTTGGAAGTTTTTCATGTACCAAGGATTTTCTTTCAAAAACAGATCCAACCCGTATTGGCACCAATGCATTTTATAAAAATGAAGCCGAAATTGTGCAGGCGGTAAACGGTGCCTATGGGCAACTGCAAGGTATCGTTAACAGCCAGTGGCTTTATAATGAATTGATATCTGATAATACAACGATTGATTTCAACCCCGGTGATCGTGGTCAGGCCCCGTCTATCGAAGCTTTTGAGTTTTGGACGGTAAATTCCGGAACAGGCAATATCAACAGTATGTATGTTAGTTATTATAACGCGCTCTATAACATCAATAATACTATTGCTAAGCTAAAAGGTGCAGTGAACGTTCCTGATGCTTCAAAGGCAAAACTTGATGGGCAACTCAAATTTTTGCGTGCGTACTATTATTTTGAACTAACACAGTATTTTGGCGATGTAGTACTAATTACCGAGCCATTAGAAGTTCCCTCCAAAGCCTGGGATTATTTGAGGGTTCCGCAGGCCCAGGTTTACACCCAGATTGAAACTGACCTAAAGGATGCAGTATCATCATTACCCGAACAATACAGCGGTGCTGATATTGGCAGGGCAACAAAGGGAGCAGCTTTGGCGCTTTTGGGTAAAGTGTATCTCACGCAAAAAAAATATACCGAAACGGTAAGTACGCTTCAGCAGGTGCTCCCTCTTGGTTATTCATTGGTTCAAAACTATGCAGATGTCTTTGATCCGGGAAAGAAGAACGGGCCGGAATCCATTTTTGAAGTTCAGTACCAGGGAGGAAACGATCTGGGTGAATGGAGCAGTTTTATTTATACGTTTGCTCCACGATTGTCCAAGGGTGCCATAACGGGTTGGCCCCAGAGTAATCCCGGCGGATGGAACATACCTACAAATGATCTCATTTCAAGCTATGAAACAGGGGATGAACGAAAAGACGCATCTATCGGGCTTGATTTTCATAGTCCGATCACGGGAGATATCGTGCCTTATATTAAAAAATACGCTCACCCTCACGCCATCTATGGACGCACGGATGATAATTGGCCGGTAATTAGGTACGCGGACGTATTGCTGATGTTGGCTGAAGCCATCAATGAAACGGCAGGTCCAACATCTGAAGCAGAAGGCTATTTAAACCAGGTGCGTTCGAGAGCGGGGCTTGGTGACATTAACGGATTGGATAAAACAGCGTTTCGTGAAAAAGTATTGCATGAAAGAAGGGTGGAACTGGCTTTTGAAAACTGGCGTTGGTTTGATTTGAAAAGAAGCTATACTCCTGACCAGCTCACGCAGTTTCTAAATACATATAGTGCTGTTGAAAAAGCAAACCCAACGGTTAGCCGCCAGGGTACTCCCTATTCGAGTGGCGACTATATTTTCCAGTCTAATGAAGGATTGTACCCTATACCGAGCAATGAAATTCTCGTTAATGATAAACTTACTCAAAACCTGGGGTACTAGGTGATGTAATGAAACGGGTATCCATTGGGATAAAACACACAGCAGGGGGCATCTTCAAAACCAGAAGATTACACAACTCCTTTAAAAAGGAGTTGTGTTAATCTTTCTAAAAATATTGTAGTATGAAAAAAAGATACTTTTCAGAGCTTGCTGGATTTGCTCTTGCTATCGTTTTGCTTCCCATATTTTCCCGTGTTACTGCTCAAAAGCTTACTGTTGACTGGGACCAAGTTATTAAGGTATCGAAAACAACGCCCACCTTACAGGTGGTGGTTAATCCCATGTTGCTCCAAAATTCACCAATTCATGAGGGAAGTTTTAAGGCATTAAGTGAGTTAAAGGCAGATTATGTTCGCTTTGTTCCGTGGTTTCCCTATCCGCATATGGCTGTTGCGGAGTTGAAGGCACCAACAGCAACGGAAACGTTTTGGGACTTTACACACATTGACCCTATTGTGGAAGATTTTATGAAAGCCACCAATGAGCAAAGTGTGGTAATGAATTTTAGTACAATACCTGTGTGGATGTTTAAAACGCAGAAGCCGGTGGTAATTCCTGAAGACCCAAATCAGGTTTTTTGGAACTACAACGAAGGGAAAGAACTGCGTGATTCAACTTTTAAGGAACTTACTGACTATTATGTAAGACTATTGAGTTGGTACACAAAAGGTGGTTTTACTGACGAGTTGGGCAAATTTCATAAATCGGGGTATCATTACAAGTTTCCATATTGGGAAGTGTTGAATGAGCCAGATCTTGAGCACAATATTTCTCCCGAATATTATACGAAAATTTATGATGCCATTGTTTTAGCGCTGAAAGAAGTGGCTCCGGAAACGATATTCATTGGGATGTCACTTGCGCTGGAGCATAACCCCGTATGGTTTGAATATTTTCTTAACCCAAAAAATCATAAATCCGGAGTAACGCTGGAAGGTATTTCGTACCATTTTTATGGTACGCCTGAAAACAGCAGACAACCTGTCAATGTCTATCAATATTCTTTCTTTAATCAGGCAAATGCGTTTCTTGACAGGGTAAGATATATTGAAAGTATCCGAAAACGCCTGTCGCCACAGGTTTTTACGATGATTAATGAAATTGGAAATATTTTGTCACGGGATGGTGTAAACGAAGAAATTCCAGATGCTTATTGGAATCTCTCCGGGGCGATGTATGCTTATCTTTTTCTTGAACTGACAAAAACCGGGATTGAGGTCGCCGGGGAGTCGCAGCTTGTAGGCTATCCAACGCAGTTTCCATCTGTGAGTATGGTAAATTGGGTGAATGGTAAGCCGAATGCACGGTTTTGGGTACTAAAACTATTAAGAGAAAATTTTGGAGAAGGCGATCAATTAGTGTCTACTCAATCGGGAGTTCAGGGAGTAGTTGCGCAGGGTTTCAAAACCAGCAAAGGGCACAGGATATTACTGATTAACAAGGAAGATCATCCATTGCGGATTGAGTTACCTTTAAATATCACGAGTACAGGGATGAGTTATGTGGATGTCTCAACTGGTGAAAATCCACCCGAAAAAGTGAAACTGAACGACAATGCGATTGAACTCAGCGGTTATTCCGTTGCTGTTGTTGAGTGTAACAGGTGATGCAAAAAGTATATACAAAGAAGAAATGATCGTGTGACCTTTTCGGCTAAGTGGGTTGATGTAAAATACAATGTGCAATGCCTGCTAAAGACACAAATATTTTTTCTCATAAAAACAAGATTATGCCGAGGTTATTTTCTGTTCTTATTTGGATGGTGCTATTCACCACCATTATCCCCTTACGGGTGGCTTCTCAAAATAAAAGCGGAATTGTTAACAACAATGATTTTACTTTTTTGAAGAAGAATTTTCTATCTCCCGGCAAGGCCTTTGGCAGCGCACCACTGTGGGTTTGGCATACTAAAGTAACCCACGCCATTATTGACTCCATGATGCTTGAGTTCAAACAAAATGCATTTGGCGGCGTAATGGTGCATCCCCGCCCGGGGCTCATTACGCAATATTTATCGCCCGACTGGTTCAGCTTATTTCAATACACGGTAAAAAAAGGAAAAGAGCTGGGACTGGACGTGTGGATTTATGATGAAGACTCCTATCCCTCTGGCTTCGCAGGCGGACATGTGCCGGATCAAATGCCGGAATCCTATAACCAGGGGCAGATGCTGCACATGACAAAAGTAGACAGGTTGCAGGCAAACACAGCTGATGTGCTGATTGTATTGAAGGAGGAAAACGGAAAATGGAGTGATATCAGCAATCGTTTGAACGCAGAGAAAGACAAACCCGGAAAGTATTATCTCTTTACAAAAGAATATTATCAAAAACAGGCGGGTATTGTGGGCCCGCCAGACTTTCCCTATGTTGATCTGATGGTGAAAGGGGTTACGGAAAAATTTATTGAAGTAACCATGAAAGGTTACGAAAGCGTTGCCGGTAACGAATTTGGGAAGACCATTCCGGGACTATTCTCTGATGAACCCAGTATTCCTTCACATGGTGCAGGAAATGTGCGCTGGACACCCGACCTGTTCACTACGTTCAAAGAAAAATGGGGGTATGACCTCCAAACTCATCTGCCTTCTCTTTTTGAAGAAACAGGCGATTGGAAGAAGGTAAGGCATAATTATCAGCAAACACTGTTGCAATTGTTTATTGACCGCTGGTCAAAACCCATGCATGCCTATACAGAAAAGCATAACCTGAAATGGACAGGTCACTATTGGGAGCATGGATGGCCCAATCCGGGAGAGGGACCGGATAATATGGCCATGTACGCCTGGCATCAGCAGCCGGGAATAGATATGCTCTTTAACCAGTTTGATGAAAAAAGTCCGAATGCGCAGTTTGGTAATATCCGTTCGGTAAAAGAACTCTCCAGTGTAGCCAATCAGCTCAACAAACAGCGCACCCTCAGTGAAACCTATGGCGGAGGCGGCTGGGAACTCACGTTTAAAGACATGAAGCGTTTAGGCGACTGGCAGGCGGTATTGGGCGTAAATTTTCTGAACCAGCATCTTTCCATGATGACGCTTACCGGAGCAAGAAAATACGACTACCCGCAAAGTTTTTCTTACCACACGCCCTGGTGGCCCTACTATAAGCAGCTAAACGAATATTTTACCCGGCTGTCATTTGTGTTGTCTCAGGGCAAACAGAAGAATAATATTTTGATTATTGAACCTACCAGCTCTGCCTGGATGTATGCAGGGCCTGGCAGGCAACACGAAGGAATGACCGCAATTGGAAACCGCTTTCAGCAGTTCATCACCGCCTTGGAGAAAGCACAGGTTGAATACGATTTGGGTTCCGAAAATATAATTAAGGATCATGGCAAAACTGAGGGAAAATATTTTGTTGTGGGTGAACGGGCATATACAACCGTGGTGATACCACCTGGTATGGAAAATATAGATAAACGGACTTTTGATTTATTGAAAGCCTATGCACAACAGGGCGGAGAAGTATTGCTGTTTAATCCGTTACAGCGGCTGGATGGAGCCTTGGACAATCAGCTCGGCTATTTCGCTGAAACACAGCAACAAGTCAGGCAATTTACAGCGCTTACTCCTTCCGTTATCGAACAGCAATTCAGGCAGGATGATTTTAAGATAAGTCCAACTAATACAGATTCCATTGGTGGCGACCTATACCACCACCGCCGGCAAATGCGCGACGGACAAATCCTCTTTCTGTCTAATGCCAGTATGGTATCGCCGTCGAAAGGAACGGTTCAGATGAAAGGACAGGACGCCGTGTTGATGGACCTGTTGACAGGACAAATGCTCGATTATCCTGACCACGAACAGATGGGGGACGTTTCGTTCCATTTCGCTATTCCACCCGCAGGCAGCATCATGCTGTTCATCTCTAATGTTAAACAGCAGGGTATGAAAAAATATCCTGATCTGAATATTCAATCCAATAC
>JADZFY010000098.1 GCA_020854215.1 Chitinophagaceae bacterium
GCCAGTTGCCGGTTTTTCGGATATTGTTATCAGCAAAATATTGATCAACATTTGCTTTTAGCGCATTAAAGAACACCTTGTTCTTATTGTTGAAAGTAACCTTATACATTTCAAATGTTTTTTCCGGTATGCCGGGTAGTTATTACATACCGTGCAATGAATAATAAACTATGCCAAACTGGGGGTACATCTCAAGATCGGTATCAGCAAATCCACTCAAACACAAAAAACAAACTTAAAAATCAGTGCGCAAAGGTAGTTCTTTAAAACGGAAAATCTTATTAATTCATTTTAAACGGAACGATCATATCAAATACCGGAATTTTTACATCGAATTGCTTCTGGGACGCAACGTTTTCCATGCTATAGGTGCCGTACATTTTTCCCATTTCCGTACGCAGGTTACAACCGCTGACATACTGGTATTGGTCTCCCGGATTGATTTGTGGCTGAACACCAACTACACCTTCACCCTCCACCTCGCGCCGCGTGCCGTTGCTGTCAAAAATAAACCAATGCCGCCGCAGCAGTTTAACCGGGTAGGTGTTATTATTAAGTAATGTAATGCGATAGGCAAACATAAATTCACCGCTAACGGGGTTGCTGTAATCCGGCTGGTAGAAAGTCTCCACTGTTACTGTTACGCCTTCGGTTACTTTTGATGACATTAGACGACCCATGTTTGGCTTAAAAGTAGCAAAAATCAATGACAGGCTGCGGTTTTTGTGAGAATTTAATATACTATTCCAAATCCGTTTACCTTTGCCGCTGATTAGCGATCTATAGAATTTTATTCATTTCATTCATTTATCATAAACCCATTTAAACATGAAAATTGCTGTAGCCAAAGGTGATGGAATAGGACCCGAAATAATGGATGCCACTTTACGCATTTTTGAAGCCGCCGGCGTACCGCTCGAATATGAATTTGTGGATATGGGCAAATGGGTTTTTGATAAGGGCTTTTCTAATGGAATGACGCCAGAAGCTAAACTTACCATTGAAAGCCTGGGACTTTTGTTTAAAGGACCCATGGAAACACCGAAAGGGAAAGGGGTGAAAAGCATTAATGTAACTGCCCGTAAAACCTGGAATACCTTTGCCAATAAGCGGGTGTTTCAAACCCTGCATGGGGTGGATACGGTGTTTTCAAAGGCAGGAATACCCATTGACATTACTGTAGTAAGGGAAAATATTGAAGATACTTACGGGGGTATTGAGCACATGCTCACTCACGATGTGGCATTAAGCAGGCGCTTTATTACCCGTCCGGGCAGCGAACAAGTAATTCGGTATGCCTTTGAAATGGCAAAACTTAAAAAAGCCCGACGTGTAAGCTGCGGCCACAAAGCCAATATTATGAAAATAACGGATGGTCTGTTTCTGGAATGCTTTTATGAAGTAGCTAAGGACTATCCCGAACTTAAAGCAGATGACATTATCGTAGATGACCTGTGCATGAAACTGGTTACGGGGCCGGACAAGTTTGATGTGGTGGTACTGACTAACCTGCAGGGCGATATCGTGTCGGATTTGTGTGCCGGCCTGGTAGGCGGATTGGGATTTGCGCCTTCTGCCAATATTGGGGATCATATTTCTATTTTTGAGGCAGTGCATGGTACCGCTCCGGATATTGCCGGAAAAAATATTGCCAATCCAACCGCACTGATATTAAGCGGAATCTCCATGTTGATGCACGTAGGGTTAACAGAAAATGCTGCAATCATTGAAAATGCTTTGTTGTACACGCTGGAGAGTGGTGTACACACCGGCGATTTTGGCAACAAATCTACCCCTGCGGTAAACACAACGGAATTTGCGGATGCAATCATCTCTAATTTGGGCAAGAAACCCGAATTTAATGCCAAGCCGGTTATGCCAAATAAGCCTGGTACACCTACACCATTTAAGTTACAGCAAAACGCCATGATGGTATCTAAGGAAAGTGAAAACGAAAATATTGTAGGCGTGGATTTGTTTATCGAGAGTGATGAACAACCCATGGCCATCGCTGTAAAATGCGAGCGGCATGCCGGCGTAAAGTTTAAACTCGTTAATATAAGCAACCGTGGAACCCAGGTGTGGCCTACCGGATCTGTTTATACCAACCTGGTGAATTTGTACAACGTACGCTTTGAGAGTCTGGATGACGAACCGCTTACTCAACAGGATGTGTTAGGGTTGTATATCAGCATGAGTGGCAATTTCAAAATCTGTTCATCGGAGCTGCTTAACAAATGGGGAGATAAAAAAGCCTACAGCCTTGCTCAGGGACAGTAAAGCTACTGAACCTTATCGCTCCAAAAGATTATCCCGTAGATTAAAGCAAAAGCAAAAGCAATCAAAATTCCACCGGAAATTTTGGTAATCAATGAAATATTATGCGCCGTTAACTTTTTCCGTAAGCTACCTGCCAGCATAACCTTGGCGGCATCTGCCAAAATATTGAAAAGAATACAGGTAGTAAAAATAACTATCCGTTGCTGAAGGGTATGACTTACTGCAAAAGCGGTGGCATTAACCAGCCAGAAAATAATTACACTTGGGTTCAATGTATTAATGAGAAAGCCGGAAAAAAAAATTTGTGTATGGTCACCCCGCCCTAATTTAATTTCGGGACCATTACCATTAGTTTTTAATCTCGATTTTTTGAAAAACAAATAATATACCCCCATTGCCAGCAGGAAAGAGCTTCCGGCATAGCCAATCAGTTTTTTATACTCTAATAATTCCTTTACCAATTCAGTGAAGGCATTGCACAACACCACAAGAATAATGTCGCTGATCCAAACACCTGCAACAAAACTAAATCCACCTTCGTGGCCATTATAAATACTTTGTTTGATAATGGTAAAAATTACCGGGCCTACAGAAAGGGCTAATATCAATCCCAACGCCAATCCTTTCAATACAGCCTCCATCATGGTTTACCTTTTTAATTCTTCAATTTGGAAACATAAAAATAAGAAACCATGACAAACTGCTCATGTAATAAAATGATAATTTAAGCCGGGATTAAAGTCAATGCAATCCGGCGGCGATAAATTGTTGCCATTCTTCCAACATCTTCCCTTTCATTACACGCGGAAATTTATGTTGGCCACCCAGTTTACCCTTGCTCTCCATAAAGTCCATAAAATGCCGTTCCGGCAATATCGTGAGCATTACCTCTTTTAGCGCACTTTTTCGTTCTACCGCATAGTCGTCATTAAGTTCCTTAAGGCTATCGTCAATCAGTGTACGAAGTTTTTCCTGATCCACTTTGTCGTCGCAGGCTACATACCAGTGATGAGCAAACAGAGAGTCGTATGGAATACCCGCCACAGTAAACTCGGGAATTGAAACATTCAATTGTTGTCCGGCCATTTCAATAGCCTTATTCATATTGTCTACACTCAAATGTTCGCCCACGAGGCTAAGGAAATGCTTGGTTCGTCCGGTGATGACAATCTCTGCTCTTGCCTTATCGGTAAACCGAACAGTATCTCCGATAAGATAACGCCAGGCACCGGCGGAGGTACTCAATAAAATCGCGTAGTCTTTTCCCTCCTCCACTTCGTCCAGCAACAGGGAATTCGCTGTTGCCATCACATTTCCGTCGTGGTCAAAATTTTGATTATTGAAGGGAACAAACTCCAGGAAGAGGTGTTCATTGGTGCTCAGCTTCATACCTGCACCGTTCTGCCGGTCCTGGTATGCAATAAAACCTTCCGACGCAAGATAGGTTTCAATATAATTGAGCGGCTTGCCCAAAAGTTCTTCAAAACCTTTTTTATAAGGGCTAAAGGCTACGCCACCATGTACATAAAAGGCAAGGTTTGGCCACATTTCATGAATATGTTTCAGTCCGTACCTTTTTATGATCATCTCCATGCACATTTGTATCCAGGCCGGAACGCCTACCACAAATCCTATATCCCAGTGGGGAGCCTGTTCCACTATTTCGTCCAGTTTGGTATTCCAGTCTTTGGTGCGGGCAATTTTTTTTCCGGGCTTGTAAAATGGACTAAACCAGAAAGGGACTTTTTTTGCAGTAATACCGCTTAAATCACCCGAATAATAGCCAGGACCCTTTTGCAGGTCGGTGCTTCCGCCTAACATCAACCATCCTTTACGAATAGACCTGACGGGTATATTCACATAGTTACGCAGGGTGAGCATTTGCTTAATCATTACAATCCGGTTTCCGCGCATCAGGTCGTTGGTAATAGGTATATACTTACTGGCCGATCCGGAAGTTCCGGAGCTCAGGGCAAAATACTCGATCTTTCCCGGCCAACATACATCCGGGATACCATCTAATGTACGATGCCACCACTGCTGATAAATGCTGTCGTAGTCAAATATAGGTACGCGTTGCTGAAATATTTTTTCAGGATTTTTTTGCAACAATATCTCATCAAAATGATAGGCCTGACCAAACTCAGTGAACCTTGCCTTCTTCAATAGCTTCTTTAAAACACGATGTTGTTGTCGCTGCTGTGACCCCGGATACAGTTGTAGTGTTCTCGATATAGTTCTGGGAATCGGTATTTCAATAAGCCCCATTGAATTGAGATGGGTTAGTGATAGAATTTCAACAGGCAAATGTATGACACAAGTAGTTATAACCCCAATTTCCGTTGCTGTCTTTATGCGGGAGGTTCGCTCCACAATATGCCGGTACTTCCTGAAGCATGAATCCCTATTTTCACTAACCTGTCGTTCAATTGCTCAATTGTACCGATTATTTCATTAAATGAAAGCCCTCCTTCACAAAACAAAATATAATGAACCTGATGAGTTTTTAACAGTTCTTTTATGTTGACAGCATTTTTTCCAGCATTGCGTTGTCCGCGTTCAGGTTCGTAATGCAGGCTGTTTTTTTGGGTGACACTATTGGTTAAAGACAAAACACGGGTATAATCGCCCAGACTTCCAATAACAAGAATCAGGGAGGAAGGCCGGTACCTAACCCATCCGGATAATCGTTGTTTGATTTTGGAGATAAGGCTGGAGACACCGTATTGTCCTAAGGCTAACATTGCCCGGAATTGAATGGCAGCTTTAAGAATGATCTGCAACACACCCCATCTTTGCTGCCCGAAATGTTTAGCAATAAAGATATTCATAGCACCATAAAACACTTTTACATATCGTAAATCTTTCTGCGGCGTACTTCTTCCTTTGAAATGCAAGAGGGTCACCTCGGGAA
>JADZFY010000099.1 GCA_020854215.1 Chitinophagaceae bacterium
ACGGCAACGCCGCACAGGTGGATGCCAAAGGGCGCATCTCTGTTTCTTATCATTCGAGAAACCGTACCGGTAAAAGAGAAATCCTGTTTTCGCTTATCCCGCACATGGCGGCAAACATACCCAATCACATAGAAGTGCAGCCCCTGCCCGGCGTGGATTATACAGGATCATCCGTTGCGCTGTGGGGCAGCCCCGACAGCACGGCGCTGTTAGATGTAATTCAAAACATTGTCCTTTCGGAAAAATTACCTTATCCCACTATAAATGGTAAATGGGTAAAAGATCCTGCCGCTTTCGTACCGGACCTGCTGACCAGCGGCGCCCTGTACGACAGTACAATTGCTTATGCAAAGCAATTAGGATTTAAAGCGATCAGCCTGTACGACCAGGGATTCCTGCGAGCCGACCGCGGGAATGAAGGATATATTGACGGTAAGAACTTTGATCGAAAACCTATTAACATGTCATCGGGGAATTTATCACACAAAGCATTTTCTGATTTGGCAGCAAAGGAAGGCATTATTATCGGGCGCACTCCGATCACCAGTTCGCTGGCACCCGGCACAAAGGATGCAAGCCCGGTTCCGAGCGACAGCCTTTGTTACCAGCAAAAGCGTTTGCTTGCAAAAACGATCGGTATTGCAGATACTGTCATCATCGTGAATGACCCTAAATATCTTGAAGAAATTGCCAGTTGGGAGGGGCACTGCGCTAACCTGAATATGATAAAGATCGGCAAAGAGCTGATTCATTATCTTGACGTATCGGATGAACCGCCATACCGCTTACTGAATGTAAAACGGGGTTATTGGAAAACAACGCCCTCTGCCCACCAGGCTGGCGATACGGTTTATAAATTGCAGGTTACGGTCAATTATGGATACGACGGGATCATTCCCAATATGCAGTTGCAGGACAAAATTGCAAAATGGTATGCAGCCGTCTGCAGCATCAACGGGCTGGCATATTATGATTTTGACGGGCAGGAGTTTTTATTCAATAACGGGCATGGCTACTACTCTGCCAAACGGTTCTTCCATAAAATGTTTGACCATGCCAGGGAACTGGGCGTGCCTTATATCCGGTTTACCGGCGCTACTTTATCAGAAGGATCCTGGCATTACCAGAGTATCTGGAATGTTGGCGGAGGTAAAAACCTGTATGATGCAGATACCAGGGAATGGGGCAGCACCACCAGCCAGGGAAAGGATTTGAGAGATGTAACCTATAGCAATTTTTTCCCGGTAGGCATGGGCGCGAATTTTCCCATTACCGCCAAATCAACAGTAGAGCATTATGAGCATATACAGGCAATTTCGGTAGGTGTGGGCACTACATACAGTCTTCAGTTGAACCAGAAAGACGTGGAAAGCTGTCCGCTGAAGGAAGCCATCTTCAGCGTGATCCGCACCTGGGAAGATGCGCGCGCAGCCAATGCCTTTCCCCGTCGTATAAAAATGCAGTTAACAGATCCCAAAAGAAGCTGGAGATTAGAAGCGAAAGATGCCAACACATGGACATTGTATGAAATGATCAATGGCAGTAAGGCTAACCCGGTAATGCTCACAAGAGCAGCAGGGTACTGACAATGCCGCGACTAAGCCTCATTTTCGGTTAGCTATCCATTCATGCATTCGCAGCGTACTTTGTCCAGTACAATAATTGTTGTATCCAAAATCATCCTGCTACGCAGAACGCCCAAATTAAAAGAAATAAGCAAATGAAATTTTTACCCGCTTTATTTTTTACAATAATGAATGCCGTGGCATTTGCCCAGGGAAAAGAATACCACGTTTCGCCTGACGGGAGCGATACCGGCAATGGCTCAAAAGCCCATCCCTTTAAAACCATTATGACCGCTGCCAATGCAGCCATGCCAGGCGATGTGATCACAGTACATGAAGGTATCTACAGGGAACAGATAATCCCGCCCCGCGGGGGCAATTCAGATAAGGAACGGATCATCTACCAGGCAGCCAAAGGGGAGAATGTAATCATAAAGGGATCGAAAATAGTAAAAGGGTGGAAAAAGCTGGACTTTGATACCTGGGTATTGAAGCTGCCGGACAGCTTTTTTGGAAATTTCAATCCTTATAAAGAGTATATTCACGGCGACTGGTTTTGGCCCAAACCCAAAGACCGCAAATATTTACGAGGCGCAGTGTATATCAATGGTGGCTGGCTGATGGAAGCTGCCCAAAAAGAAGAGGTACTAAATAAAGCGGCAGATGCGGGAAATCCGCTTTGGTGTGCTGTGGCAGATAATGATAGTACTACTATCTGGGCACAATTTAAAAATGTTGATCCTAACAGCGAACTTGCAGAGATCAACGTTCGCCCGACTGTTTTTTATCCCGATAAGCCTTTTATAAATTTCATTACGGTGAGCGGCTTTACTATGGAGCAGGCCGCAACCAACTGGGCGCCACCCACTGCTGAACAGCACGGACTCATCGGCACACACTGGAGCCGTGGGTGGATCATTGAAAACAATATCATCCGTTACTCAAAATGCGTAGGTATAGCTTTAGGCAAATACGGCGATGCATTTGACAACAAAGAAACCGAATCTGCAAAAGGCTATGTAGGCACCATCAACAGGGCGCTTGCCTTTGGCTGGAACAAGGGTACCATTGGTGGTCATATGGTGCGCAACAACACCATCACCAACTGCGAACAGGCAGGTATCGTGGGCAGTATGGGCTGCGCCTTTAGTATCGTGGAAGGTAATGTGATCCGCGATATTCATACCCATCGCTTGTTTGACGGGGCCGAGCAGGCCGCCATCAAATTTCACGGGGCCGTAGATGTTGAGATCCGCAACAATCATATTTATCGCAGTAATCTGGGAATATGGCTCGACTGGATGGCTCAGGGCGCGCAGATTAAAAGCAACCTGATGCATGACAACGATAATGATATTTTCTTAGAAGTGAATCATGGGCCTATGTTGGTAAGTAATAATATTCTTTTGTCAAAAACCAACCTGCTGATGAACTCCGGAGGCGCTGCTTTTGTGCATAATATTTTTGGTGGAGGAATGACGGTCATCAACTATGACAGCCGGTTAACGCCCTATCACAAACCCCACTCTACATTTGTTGTCGCGTTACATGACAACCCGGGCGGCGATGTGCAGTTCGTTAATAATCTTTTTGTAAATGCCGGCAATGCCAGCCGCTACAATAAGGCTTTACTGCCGGTAACCTTTGAGGGTAACGTATACACAAAGGGTACAATAAGAGCCGTTAGCGATAGCAATCAAATGCGCTTTGGAGAAATGGACGAGGATGCAAAAAACAAAATGAAAGAATATAAAGAACAGGCTGCTACCGAAAAGAATACATTGATTAAAAATGATTTCGACGGATCAGCAACTTTGCTGCAGCAGGACGGGGCTTTCTATATAGTAATAGCAATGGACAAAAAATGGGTTACAGAACAGCCCAGGAAATTAATAACTACGCAATCATTGCGCCGGGCTATCGTCCCCGGGCTGCCCTTTGAAAACCCCGATGGATCGCCGTTGCGTATTGATACCGATTATTTTGGCAGGAAAAGGAATGCGGACAATCCATCGCCAGGACCTTTTGAAATAACAAATAGCGGTAAACAAAAATGGAGGGTATATCCATTAAGAAGTCAGGAATAGTTAAACTGGTACTAAGTCAGGCCAATTATGTTTGCTATAAACTTTATTTTTCTATTTTTTGGAAGGCATAATTTATTTTACCATGAGGCACATAAGGATGATATTATTTCTTGTTGTATTGGTTGTGAAAGCAGCGCATGCACAGCAGCCAAATGAAAAAAAACAGGTAAATCCCAATGTGACCGATATATGGGTAGTATTCAAAACACATTTTGATTTAGGTTTTACCGATCTTCCGGAAAATGTGTTTAAACGATACCGGGAAGAAATGATGGACAATGCTTTGTCTGTTATTGAAAAAAACAGAACAGCAGCCAATGAAAAAGGTTTTGCATGGACGGTTTCCGGATGGCCTTTACAAGCACAAATTTTAGGTCCGTTACAAACACCTGAACGAAAAGCAAGAATTGAAAAAGCTATTAAAGAAGGCGCCATTGCAGTACATGCGCTGCCTTTTACTACGCATACAGAGTCGCTGGACTACGAGGACCTGGTACGTGGACTCGGCTATTCTTCTGCTGTGGCAAGAGCTTACGGTATCCCTTTACCCATTAGTGCAAAAATGACGGACGTGCCAGGTCACTCCTGGATAATGCCCACTTTATTAAAACATGCGGGAGTAGAATTTTTGCAATTGGGCTGCAATCCCGCCAGTCAATACCCCCGTTTCCCGGAATTATTCTGGTGGGAAGGACCTGATGGTTCAAAATTGCTCTGCAATTATACTTCTTTATATGGATCAGATATCAGGCCTACGGCAAGTTGGCCCTGCAAAAATTACCTGGCGATGCAAATGACGGGCGATAATCACGGGCCACCCACATCGGAGGAAATTGATAAACTGTTGGCTTATGCAGAAAAAGAATTACCGGGTATAAAAATTCATTTTGGCACACTGGATGATTTTGCTAAAGCGATATTTGCTGAGAAGCCGTCACTGCCCACGGTAAAAGGCGATTGCCCCGATACCTGGATACAGGGTCTGCAATCAAATCCGCAGGAAACAAAGCTGGCAAGGAATATCCGGCCGATGGAATCGGCATTGGATGGATTGCATACGCAATTAAAAGCCTGGGGAATACCTGTTGCACCGGTTGCCGATAAGCTGGCCAAAGCCTATGAGCAAAGTTTATTGTATGCCGAACATACCTGGGGCATGAATGCAGAATATGGGCCCCGCTACAGTTATGGCGATGCCTGGAAAAAATGGATGGATGAAGCAGCGGCTGAACCACTGCCGGAGAACGGCAATTATGCTGCACTGAAAAACAGCAATGCCCACAACACTTCAATCGGGAGCAAACGGAAATGGCTTCGTTCTTACGAGGATAAACGACAATACATCCGTAACACAGGCGAGATCGTAAGCACAGCGTTGCACAGTGAGCTGGATGTACTGGCCGCTTCGGTTAACAAGAAGGGAAAACGGGTTGTTGTGTATAACCCGCTGCCCTGGAAAAGATCGGGGATGATTGAAAACCCGCTGGAAAAAGGAACCTTTTTTTATGCGGAGGATATAGCGCCATCCGGTTACAGCACTTATGCTGCAGATACATTAAAGCAAGGCAGTATCAGCAGCGATGAGCAACCTGTTTTCAGCACGCCTTATTATAAAGTTGTTTTTGATTTAACCAAAGGAGGTATTGCTTCCTTAATTGAAAGATCAACCGGCAGAGAACTCGTGGATTCCGGATCAGGCTATGCGCTGGGACAATTCCTGCACGAACGCTTCAGCTCCAATGAAGTGGATAAATGGTTCAATGCATACAGTCGCATTAAAGAGGGCTGGGGACTTAATGATCTGGGTAAGCCCGGAATGCCTAAGGCAGATCGTATACCTTATCTGGCTTTTACGCCTCAGTCATGGAAGATAAATGTAACCCATTCCTCCACTGCTGATATTGCTGTATTAACCGCCGTTGCTACAGGTGGATTTGCCAAAGGCTACACCTTAACATTTACTTTCCCCCGTAAGGCATCTTATGTAGATGTGCAGTGGACGGTTGATACCAAAATGGCCGACAAGCAACCGGAAGGCGGTTGGCTTTGTTTTCCGTTTAAAGTGAACCAGCCAACATTTACGGTTGGCCGTTTGGGTGGCCCCATCAATCCGGCGGAAGATATTATTGCCGGGACCAACCGGTATTTAATGGCTGTAAATCCCGGGGTTGCCATTACGCAGGCCGATCAGTCCGGTATAGCTATAGCACCCATTGATGCACCGTTGGTAAGCCTTGGCATACCGGGCCTGTGGAAATTTGATATGGATTATGTGCCCGCCATACCGTCGGTATTTGTGAACCTCTACAATAACATGTGGAATACGAATTTTCCTTTATGGCAGGATGGTTCCTGGAGCGAACGGGTGCGCGTATGGCCTGTGCCTGAAGGCTCACATACGGTTTCAAACTTATTACAAAACGCCTGGGAGGCGCGCCTGCCATTATTAACAGGCGTTGCAGAAGGAGAAGCCGGAAAATTACCCGCCGGTAATGCCGGTATTTCCATTTCCCGGAAAAATGTTTTAATAACTGCATTCGGCGATAATCCCGACGGGGAAGGAACGATCCTTCGTTTGTGGGAGCAGGCAGGCATTTCCGGAAAATGTGAAGTGAAATTTACAACGGGCGACCATGTGAAAGCCGTTGTGCCCATTGATCTGAGAGGAACAGTTACCGGTAAAAAAATAACAGTAACCAATGGCATTTTCTCCTTTAACCTGAATAAGTATGCTCCCGCTTCGTTTCAGCTTGTCTATTAGCGGGGAAATGAAGCGGCGCATATATATTATTCATCTGAAAAATTATATGTAGATAAACCGGCTTGTATGAATAAAAATCGAAGGTCTTTTAAGCAGGCACTTTTATTGCTGGCATTAACGATGAAATGCAGATTGCTTATTATTATTGTTTTTGTGTATACAGGGACGGCTGCCGCTCAAAGCAACCGCCGGCTTGCACAGGAAATCCTTACCGATAAAAAACTGGACATGGTCAGTCTGATGGCAGAACGTTTGCTGGCAAGTGGTTTCACGGCAGGAGATGGTTACCCGCAGGTTTGGATAAGAGACCTGAATACTTTTATTGAAACCTCCTGTAAAGTATACAGTATTGACACGATCAGGAAAAACCTGCTTACATTTTATTACCTGCAGCAACCCAATGGTGAGATTGTGGATGGCTATGTATTGACAGGGCATGTAACCTGGGATGATCCCAATATTTATACTTCGGTTTTAGACCCGCTGCATGTAGGGTTTAAGAACACCGTGGAAACCGACCAGGAAACCTCCCTCATACAGGCATTCGGAAAATACATCAGCATAACAGGCGACTGGCCGGTTTTGCAGGAAATGATTGGCGGGAAAACCGTTTTGGAAAGAATGAAAGCGTCTGTTGACTACCTGCTAAAGCATCGCTATTCTGAAAAATACCGGTTGCTGACCGGTGCTACCACGCACGACTGGGGAGATGTGCAGATTGAAGGCGGCGCAACGGTTGATGTAGATAGTAACACCCACTGGGCAATAGATGTGTACGATAATGCCATGTTTGTATTAGCATTGAATGAGCTGGTTGCATTTTCAAATAATGCTGTTGAAAAGGAGCAGTGGCATCGGTTAAAACAACTAACGGCAATTAATATACGCAAATACCTTTGGGATAATAAGCAGCACAAGTTTATACCTCATTTATACATTAAAGACTCACCTTTTCCGGCTTCATTTGATGAAAATCGTATCTGGTTTCACGGCGGCACTGCCATTGCAATAGAGGCAGGGCTTTTATCAAAAAAAGAAATCAAGGAAGTAAATAATCAAATGCTTGAAAATGTAAACCAGTCAGGCGCTCCGTCAATTGGTCTTACCCTTTATCCTCCTTATCCGGAAGGCATTTACAAGGGCTCTGACGTTTCTAAGCCATACATCTATCAAAATGGCGGTGACTGGACCTGGTTTGGCGGGCGTATGATACAGCAACTGGTTACCAACGGTTTTGTACAGGAAGCATATAATGAAATACAGCCGATGATTGACCGGGTATTACGCAATAAGAAATTTTATGAGTGGTACAGTGTTGACGGAAAACCCCGGGGAAGCGGTGATTTCAGGGGCAGCGCCGGTGTGCTGGCAAAAGCCATAGTGATGCTGCGCACCTGGGCCGCTGATAATGAATGAGCTGCTTTCAATTTGCTTAAAGATAAATTAATTTATCTTTATAGCTATTGCATGCCATATAATTTATTGAGATGATAAGTATCAGGCCATCTTACCAGGAACTGAATAAAACATACTATTCCGACACCTGCAAGCCACTTGTGGCAGCCTGGAAAAAGGGAAAAGTAACGCTTGAAGCGTGGGCGCGTTCGAATTACCCGGCAACTTACAAAATGGAAAACGGGGTATTACCTTGTGTAAGCAGTGTTGGTTATTGGGATGCTACCTTTCAACAGGATTGGGGGCTGAACTGGCATAGAAATGAGGGGATAGAGATCACCTTTCTTGAAACAGGCACCATGCCATTCTCTCTCGAGAACGATCAGTATATTATTCATCCCAACGAGGTTACCATTACGCGTCCCTGGCAACCGCATAAGCTGGGTGATCCTTATATAGGAATAGGTAAGTTGTATTGGGTTATACTGGATGTAGGAGTACGCTGTCCTCACCAGGAATGGAAGTGGCCGCCCTGGATAACCCTTACAGAAAAAGACCTTAATGAACTTACCGGGATGTTGCGTCAGAACGAACAACCCATCTGGAAAACCAATCAGGAGATCAGGAAGTGCTTTCAAAAAATTGGCAACGTGATTACCTGCGACAGATCGGGAGAGAAAGAATCCTGGATTGCCATTTATATTAATGAGCTGCTGATGCATTTTCTGGAATTTTTCAGGAATGGTCCTTTTCAATGGGACGAGAGTTTAGTGAACAGCAGCAGAACAGTACAGCTCTTTATCAAAGACCTGAGCAACAGCTATTTTGAACCCTGGACACTGGAGCGCATGGCCGAGTATTGTGGCTTGAAGGTTACCCGTTTTGTACATTATTTCAGGGAGTTAACTAATATGACACCTATGAATTATCTCACGCATGTACGGCTGGAAACGGCAGCAGATCTCCTGGTCAGCCAGCATGCCAAGGGGATTAATGAAATTTGTTATGAGTGTGGTTTTACAAGCAGCCAGTATTTTTCAACTGTGTTCAGGAAGCAATACGGGTGTTCTCCCACCGCCTACCGTTTTCTTCATTTAAAAAACTAATTGCTTCTCACCGATCCCCGTTTTGTGCAAATTTCTTCATTGAAATTAATTGAACAGTTATAGTTTTTTTTTGAAATAGTATTGTGTTATCCGAATAACGGGGTTAATACTATACGATATATGGAAACAGCTATCAACAAAAGGCGGCTTTTCAATGCATGTAGCCTTGCCCTCGTTGTTACAGCGCTCACTTTTGCTATCAGGGCAAATCTTATGGGCCCATTAGGCGAAGCGTTCGGGCTCACTCCAAAAGCGATTGGCGAAATAGCTTCCGCGGCATTTTGGGGATTTACGGCCGCTATGCTTGTCGGCGGGCTTCTATGTGATGTGATAGGATTGGGAAAAATGTTTATACTTGCATTCATCGGCCACATTGCCGGAATTATTCTTACCATTTACGCTACCGGCTACTGGTCACTCTTTGTGTCAACCCTGTTCGTAGGACTGGGAAATGGCTTCGTTGAATCAGCCAGCTATGCAATGGTCAGCAGTATGTATACCACCGACAAAATAAGAAAGATCAACGCGTGGCATATCTGGTTCCCCGCCGGGATAGTGATCGGTGGCGTACTGGCTTACCTGCTGACATTGCTGGATCTTGGCTGGCAAATACAGATGGCGGTAATGCTGCCCCCTACTATTTTGTATGGAGCAATGTTCCTGAAGCAGCGGTTTCCTAAGTCCGAGCGTGTTTCAATGGGCGTTTCAAACAGGGAAATGATCAGGGAATGCCTGCGGCCACTTTTTATTTTTATGCTGTTTTGCATGTTCCTTACGGCCGCTACAGAACTTGGTACAAATCAATGGATCGTTGAACTGCTCTCTGCGGTTGGCGTACCTTCCATATTGTTATTGGTTTTCATTAACGGCATCATGACAGTGGGGCGGGCAAATGCGGGGTTTATCCTGCAAAGACTGTCTCCTACAGGATTATTGCTGTTCTCTGCTATATTTTCTTTCATTGGGTTGTACTGGCTGGGTTCTGCGGAAGGTTATGTTACGTTTGCCGCAGCAGGAGTTTTTGCAATAGGTATTTGCTTTTTCTGGCCCACAATGATCGGGTTCGTATCGGAGAAGCTGCCCAAAACGGGTCCGCTTGGGTTGTCGTTAATGGGCGGGGCAGGGTTGCTGTCAACAGCCCTTGTATTGCCGTATTTTGGCCAGTTGTATGACCACCAGCTCACCTTCATTGCCGCAACAGATACCAGATTATTGCCTGAACAGGTGAAGCTTGCAGCGGGGGCCCGCACCTTGCTCTTTATATCTGCGATCCCTGCGGTGCTGATCGTGGCTTTCGGCATGCTGAAAATACGATCCCTGAAAAAGGTGCCATCACTAAAAATATCATCACTAAAAAAATAACAATGGCGAAATTCCGAATTACACTTAACATGGAGTACTGCCGCAGCGCAGACATGGGATTTGAAGCAGGTGTCAGGCAGGCGGCAGACCTCGGCTACCGCTACATTGAACCCATGGTGCATACCGGTTGGGAATTGCTGAGCGAGGTAGGATATTTTCATTCATTTTCAATGGAGGAGGATACGTTGCTGATGAAAGAGACCTGTGATCGCTATGGCATTACCGTTAGCAGCCTAAGCGGGCATAGCCCACTGATGAAGCCCGAAGCTGCGGTGAGCCGCCTTACCCGTGCGATTATCCTTGCCGATACACTGGATGCCCGCTTTGTAAACACTGATGAAATGATAAAACCCGACTGGATGGATGATCATTTCGCGCATGAAGTGATGAAATACACGCTCACAAAGGCCAACCTGGCCGCTCAAAGGCACGGGGTATATCTCTGTATTGAACCCCATGGTGTTTATACCAGCACAGCCGAAGGCTTAATGCGGATTGTTAACCTGGTAAAATCTCCCTGGATAGGCGTTAACTGGGATACCGGCAACTCATACCTGGCTGGTATTGAAGACCCCTACGACGGACTTCAGATCGTGCGGGACCACGTATATCATATCCATGCCAAAGACATCAGCATGAGCCACGGAGAAAAAGAAAGAGGAAAGGTATTCGGCACTCCTGTTGGCTGCGCATGTGGCGAAGGCATGGTAAACTGGGATAAGGTTTTTGAGATCATGGAGCCTGTGGACAGGGAAATCTTTCTAAGCGTGGAATGCGGAACAATTGATGAAGCGGAACGGAGCCTGCGCTTTTTAAAAAGCACGCTCGGCGATCTGCTGATCAAATAACTGATAAAAATTGTTACTCTACTAAAATAAAGCCAAAATCACTACATTGGAAAATTTAACACGTTTTAGCTATTTTTTAGTGCTATGCCTGTTTGCCTGGAGTAGCAGCTATGCACGGCAAAAAGCCGTCTCCGGCAAAGTAACGGAGCTTGAAAGTGGAAAACCGGTACCCGGCGTAAACATCATTGTGAAAGGAACGACGGCAGATGTTGCAACCAGGGCGGCCGGAGAATATACGATCGCACTTCCGGATGGAGCAGAGGTTTTTATCTTTTCATCTGTCGGCTACACTTCCCGGGAAATACCGGTAAACGGACTGTCGGCAGTTGATGTTACCTTTGATGCGTATGTTCAAAGCCTTAAAGAAACAATTGTTGTCGGGTACGGAGTCCAGCGAAGAAGCGAAGTAACCGGATCCGTCAGCGTGGTTTCGGGAAGGGAATTGGAGGAGCACCCCGGATTTAATGCATTGCAAAGCCTGAGAGGCAAAGTGTCGGGCGTTAATATCTCTACAAATTCAGGTTCCCCAACCGGGAGTAACCGCGTTGTTATTCGCGGGATCGGTACGATCAATGCATCTGCAAATCCCCTGTATATAGTAGATGGGGTGGCCCTCGATAATATTGAGACCATGAACCCAAACGACATTCAAAGCATTGAAGTACTCAAGGATGCTTCGGCAACAGCTATTTATGGTTCGCGAGGCGCCAACGGGGTTATATTGGTAACTACTAAAAGAGGAGGTACTGAAAAAGGGCTGAGACTTGAATATAATGGAGACTTCAGCCTGGGCAGATTAGCACGGAAAATAGATGTGATGAACGCTAAGGAGTTTATGGAAGTGCAACGGATCGGTTATGAAAATGCGCCCATTTTCAAAAATTATGCTCCGGGCCAGGAACCGGCTACAAGAACAGCGCTTACTCACAATCACCAGCTCAGTATCAGATCCAAAGGTGAGTACGGTTCTCTCGGCGCTTTCCTGAATTATTCCGATGCAGAAGGAATCTATCTCAATTCATGGACAAAGCGTGCAAGTGTTAAATTGGTTTACGATGTATCCCCGGCGAAGTGGTTGTCGTTGGGAACTAATACAACGATAACCAAAACATGGGCAAATAACGTTTCCGAAACAGGGGGCGGTTTTCATGCCTCAAGAGCCATAACTGAAGTGCCACCGATCTTTCCTGTTAAGTGGACTGATGGTGCATGGTCTAACAGCACAGAGATCTCTGATAATGAGATGCAACGAAATCCCAAACTTGAGCAGAATCCGGGGTATTGATTAAAGAAATATTTGACAAAATGAAAACCAACTATTTGTTCAATGTAATTGTCTTTTCCTGTTGTGTCAT
>JADZFY010000100.1 GCA_020854215.1 Chitinophagaceae bacterium
CAGAGAAAGAAATATCACTTCGTGATATTCTTGAAGCTAAAGAAGCTATACTTAAAATGAAAATGGAAACTGACAAGTTAGAGTATAGGAGAAAAAGATTTACGACTTTGTTAACAATGGGTGGTGTATTATATACAGTGATTGGCTTGTTAGTGTACTTGTTTCAGAATAAAAATTTTTCTATTCAAACTGATTTAGGGCTTATGATTGCTCTAGTTGGTGTATTCACATTTTTTTTAGGATTTTTCTATACTCAACTCTTACAAAGAAGAAGTGAATATCTGAGAACCAATGACGATTATAAAGAAATACTTTTTGATTATGAGATTATCCAGAGATGGCAAATAATCGAAAATTTGGGTAGTAAAATAATGTTGAAGAAAGGCTATAATGAAAAAGAATCCAAATCTATTTATGGAATTCTAAATTTGCTATCCGAAGAACTCATTGACGAAAACAAAGCAAAAGATATAAAGCAACTTTTGACAATCCGAAACAAAGTGTTGCATGAATCATACCATTTAACAAGAACTGAAAGAAATCGTTATATCACAATGGCAGACGATATAATTGGTATTTTGGAACAGGCTGAGAGAAATACAACAGCCAACAAATAAGACTTCGTCGGGCACGAAGTGCCTCCGATGAAGTCGCATGTTGTACTAAACCGGGTGGTTAAAATTTTTTGCTATTATGGGGATTACGTTTGGGCAGCAGTCCTGAAGCATTCCGTTCAGGAGAAAAAGGCTGGCATCATTTCAGCAGGTATTGGCAGGGGTTATGATATTCTTTGCTGATCTATCCGGCGATGCTATCTGCTTTTTGATCATTTTGATACATTTTATTCTCCTGAGTGCATGGCTTCGCCATTCTGCCCTTGCAGTTGTTTTTTTTACTACACACATTCCAACAGGTTTTTAGCTTCTTCTTTCCAACCTGCCGGTGGCCCTCTGCGGTTGAAGCGCAGGATGGTAAGCATCGTTTCCTTTTTGCAACAAGGGCATTGAAGCGGATTATAAATTTTCCGTTTGGGTTTTGCATTTCTTACTTCCGCCGACGGCGGTAACTGTTCTTTTATTATCACTGCACAGGCAGCTTTTGAAGTACTGCTCAGAATTCCGTAATGCCTGATGCGTACAAACCCTTTGGGTAAAATATGCATCGCAAAACGGCGGATAAATTCCATGCCATCCAAAGTCATTTCTTTTTTTACACTGCCATGCCTGTAATCTTTATAGCTAAAAGTAACTTTCCCTTCTTCCACATTTTTTATCCGGTGATTGCTGATGGCAATTTTATGTGTATATCGCCCCAGATATTCTACCACACTTTCAGGGCCGGCAAAAGGACGTTTGGCATACACTACCCAATCGTTTTTATATAAGTCATCTGTCAACTCTTTGTTCATCTCTGCCGGTAATCTTTCTTTCAGTATGGTTATAAATTTGCCTCTGAATACTTTGCTCATGGCTTTTACATTAAAGAGATATTTACCTTCACTCTTTGCTTGTTTCCATTTTCCCTGTTTGGTTAATCCGCCACCCGGTACGATACAATGAAGATGCGGATGCAGGGTCATCGTCTGTCCCCAGGTATGAAGGATACTGATCATTCCGGTTTGTGCGCCCAGCCATTTATGGTCGTGGCCAAAAGTATTAAGCACATGCCATGCCGATTGAAAGAGGATGTTATAGACTTCTTTATCCTTGTGCAGGCAAAGTGGGTTAATCAAATCAGGCAGGGTAAACACCACATGAAAATAGGGAACAGGCAGGAGTTCTGCTTCTCTTGCCTGTATCCATTGCTCTCTTTCATTTCCCTGACATTTAGGGCAATGCCTGTTTCTGCAGCTATTGTAGCTGATACGCAAATGGCCACAGGAAGTACAGCCATCCACATGGACGCCCAATGCAGCAGTGCGGCATCTTCTAACGGCGTCCAGTGTACGCAGTTGCCAGCTATTGAACTTTTTACTTTCCTGCACGGCAGGCCAGTGTGCTTCCAGCACACCGGCTACTTCATATACCGGCTGCATCAGCTTTGCTTGTATAAAGTATCCAATGGGCTGAATACAGTTTGTGTATCCGGCTTTGCTATGTGCAGATACACCATCGTTGTTTCTATGTGAGCATGCCCCGGCAGTTCTTTGATGGCCAGAATGTTGACCCCCTGTTCCAGCAAATGTGTAGCATAGCTATGGCGTAAGGTATGGGTATGGACTTCTTTGCGGATGCCGGCACGTTTTACCGCTTCGCCCACTACCCACTGTGTGCCGCGCTGCGACATCGCTTCACCATCGTTGCCTTCAAATAAATAGCTGCGGGGATGTGCTGCTGAAATATATTGGCCAATACCACGGCAAAGCATCCTGCCTAAAGGAAGACAGCGGTCTTTGGAACCTTTGCCCTGCTTTACATGCAGCATGCCGCGTTCCAGGTCTGCATCGGCAATCTTTATATTCCTGACTTCGCTGCAGCGCAGGCCGCATCCATAACACAGCCCGATGATGAGGCGGTGCTTCAACAGTTTACAGGATTTTAATAATGCCTTTACTTCAGAACCATTGAGCACCACAGGTAGCTTTTGGTCTTTCTCTATAGCGGGAAGAGAAAACTGTTTGTATTCCAGCCCCCGCATTCTACAGGCATAACGCAATCCATAAACAGTGAACTTGAAGAAAGTAGCCGAAGCAGTGCCCCGGCTTTTTACCAGGTGCAGGTAATCCATTACCTGCTCAGCATCCAGATCCAGCGGAAAGCAGTTGTAATGCAGCGCCAGGTGGGCCAGTTGCCTGGAATAGTTGGTGAGGGTGCTTTTACTTTTTCCCGTAATGGAAATGGAGCGTTCCATTTCTTTGTACAGTTGTTCAAATCCTGTTACTTTGCCAGAGGCTTGTTTTACAATGGTAACGTAATCGTCTGCCAGCGTAGCCAGCCCGGTAGTTTGTTTTGTTTGCATGGTTTTATTTTTTGAGTTTATGCAAAACAAAGGCACTTCCATTTAGTTGATAGTGCTGCTCAAACTACCGTAGGTTTAGTACAACATTCGCATGGCTATATCAGGACGGAATTCTATTTCCCTGCCACCCAAGCGGGCTCACCGTTATAGCAACCTTCTAAATACCGCCTAACTCTATTAAGATAAATTAAAGTTGCACATTCGGACAACATTCCTTACTTTTGCGGAGTAGGGCCGAAACGAAAATAAGAACAATCACTTTATACAAAAATTACTTCTCTGACTTCTATCATAAGCAAAGACAGAAAGTAAAAGACAAAATATTGTGGACGTTTAAGGTTATTGAAACCATACAACAAGTTCCGACAGACTATTTGGAACACATGGAAGGAACTGATGGACTTTATGAAATCAGGGTTAAACTTGGAAGTGACATATTTCGCATTTTCTGCTTTTTTGACGAAGGAAAAATTATCGTTCTGGTGAATGGCTTTCAAAAGAAAACTCAAAAGACCCCAAGGTCTGAAATTGAAAAAGCACTTAAAATTAAAAGAGAATATGAAAACGAAAAGCAACATAAAAACTCTTGACCAATTCGTTGATGAAGAATACGGCAAGAAGGGAACTAAGAAGCGGGACAAGTTTGAGAAAG
>JADZFY010000101.1 GCA_020854215.1 Chitinophagaceae bacterium
CGTTTAGTTAAAGCGTAAAGTATGTACTTAGCCGCGAAGTCGCAAAGTCACGAAGAAGAAAGATGGGGAAAAAATGCATTTAGTGTCTTAGTGCCTTTGTGGCGGGTTTTTCTTAACTAAATAATATTGAAGTATAAATCACAAATCAAAATCTATTTTTCATTGTCGTTTAGTAAAAGCGTAAAATATTTATTTAGCCGCGAAGTCGCAAAGTCACGAAGAAGAAAGATGGGGAAAAAATGAATTTAGTGTCTTAGTGCCTTTGTGGCGGGTTTTTCCCAAACAAAATGGAATTCATTCATAAGTCATAAATCATCAATCATGGACGTCCGCTCACAAATTGCAATGGTATTTCACTTAGATAAATGTATCGGGTGCCACACCTGCTCCATTGCCTGCAAAAACATTTGGACCGACCGTAAGGGTGCTGAATATATGTGGTGGAATAACGTAGAAACAAAACCCGGAACGGGCTATCCCACCAAATGGGAAGACCAGGAAATATATAAAGGTGGCTGGGAAAAAAGAAACGGTAAAATAAATCTGAAAGGTGCGGGTAAAAGACGCGGCCTTACCAATATCTTCTATAATCCCAACCTGCCTGTAATTGACGACTACTACGAACCGTTTACGTATAAATATTTAGACCTGATTGAATCTCCGGAAGGAGACGACCAGCCCACTGCCCGACCTGTTTCATTGATAACCGGAAAACCAATTGATATAAAAATGGGTCCCAACTGGGATGATGACCTGAGTGGTACCCCCGATTATGCACGCCAGGACCCCAACCTCAAAAACATTACACCTGAAGAGCAGGAAGTGATGTTTCAACTGGAGAAAATGGCCATGTTTTACCTGCCGCGAATCTGCAACCATTGTCTGAACCCGGCCTGTGTAGCCTCCTGTCCCTCCGGCGCCATTTACAAGAGAGGAGAAGATGGTATTGTATTGATCAACCAGGAAGTATGCCGTGCCTGGAGAATGTGTGTTACCGCCTGTCCTTACAAAAAATCGTATTACAACTGGCATACCGGCAAATCCGAAAAATGTATCCTGTGTTATCCCAGGATAGAAGCCGGATTAGCGCCTGCGTGTATGCATTCCTGTGTGGGGCGTATCAGATACCTCGGCGTATTACTTTACGACGCTTCTAAAATTGAAGCGGCAGCAAGTGTTGAAGATAAAGACCTGGTTAATGGTCAGCTGGATATTATACTCGACCCCTTTGATGAGAAAGTGATCGAGGCGGCTAAAATGAATGGGATCGCCGACTCTACCCTTCATGCCGCCCGTTTTTCACCTGTTTACAAATTTGTAAAAGAGTGGAAATTAGCCTTGCCGTTGCATCCGGAATTCCGTACCCTACCTATGTTGTTTTATGTGCCGCCGTTGCTACCTGTTATGGCCACCGTAAAAAAGACCGATCAATCGGCGCAAAAAGATAAAATGAGTCCGGTTGCAAAAAAATGGGAAGACAACTGGTTATACGATACCAGTACCAAAGAGCTTTGGGGCACGCTGGACCAGATCCGGTTTCCTCTGGAATACATCGCCAGCATATTCAGCGCCGGAGATGTGGAATTGATCAAAGAAAAATGGAAAAAACTGATGGCTGTACGCATACACCGCCGGAAGGTTACCGTAGGAGACATCAGTGAGGAGAAGGTAGCCGAAACTTTGCGTGACGCAGGTATGGACGCAGCAACTGCAGACGCTATCTATGCACTCACATCGCTTCCAAAATTTGAAGAAAGGTTTGTAATTCCTGCAGCACATCGCGAGCAGGCCATTGAGATGATGGATTTTACCGGCGATACCAAAGGCGATACCGGATTTGGAATAAAGAAACCGGTGAAAAGAGGAATATAGTATCCGAAAAAATTGGACGAGCACGAACTAAAAACAAGAAAATGGATATCATGTCTAACCAAACTGATGTTAAAGGGACAGAGGCAACAAACCTTTCGTCGGACTATGTTTTGCTATCTGAACTTTTCTTGTATCCTCATGACGAAGCGTACAGGAAAAAGCTGACAAAAGTTCAAGACTGGCTTTCTATTTACATGCCCGAAGCCGCATTGATTTTGCAACCCTTTATTCAATTTGTGGAAGTTTCCCGTATCAGAGAAATACAGGAGTTATTTCTTCGCTCCTTTGATGTTCAGGCAATTACCACGCTCGATATTGGTTTTATCCTGTTTGGTGAAGATTATAAACGCGGAAAATTATTGGTGCATCTCAACGAAGAACACCGGCAGGCAGGAAATAACTGTGAAACCGAACTATCCGACCACCTGCCCAACCTGCTGCGCCTGCTTCCTAAAATGAAGGATTCTACGGTGAGAAATGAAATTGCTACCCTGCTCATCATACCTGCAATTGAAAAAATGGTTGCCGAATTTTCCGGTGAAAAAATTGAAAAGAAAGATGTTGTATATAAAAAACACCAAAAGGTATTGCTCGAGTACTCTCCCAACCACAGAACCATTTATCAAAATTGCCTGAAGGCAGTGTTGTTAATATTGCGAAGAGATTTTGGTAGTGAACAGGAAGCAGAAGAACAAAACAATTCCGCCCGCAGCTGTGCCGACCCAAACATTCCGGGCTCCTGTGAAGCGGATTCGGGTTTAAAAGATTTTAGTCAGAATATAGAAACCGAAATGCTGACAGAAAAATAATTCACTGAATGTAAACCGGTAAACCGATTGTTATGAACATTATTGATAATTTCATTCTGATTGTACTGCCCTACCTCGCCTTAGCGGTATTTTTAATTGGCTCAATATACCGTTATCGCAGCAGAAAATTCCAGGTTTCCTCTCTGTCATCACAATTTCTTGAAGGCAGAAAACTCTTCTATGGCTCAGTACCCTTCCATTGGGGGATATTGTTTATTTTTTCCGGGCACCTTATCGCCTTTCTGATTCCGAAGGGAGTACTCGCATGGAACAGCCACCCTGTTCGTTTAATTGTACTGGAGGTCACTGCATTTATTTTTGGCATAAGCATGCTTGTAGGGTTAATCAACCTCGCCATCAGAAGGTATACTACTGCTCGTTTGCGACCGGTAACCAATTACATGGATATGGTAATTTATATACTGCTGATTCTGCAAACTTTTGCCGGTTTATGGATTGCTTATAATTTTCGGTGGGGCTCCTCCTGGTTCAGCACACTACTCACTCCATATTTGTATTCGATTTTTAAATTACAGCCCGATACCACGGCCGTTGCTTTACTTCCCTGGCCGGTAAAATTGCATATCGCAGGTGCCTATCTTATTATTGCTGTCATTCCCTTTTCCAGGCTTATCCATTTCCTGGTGCTTCCGCTAAATTACCTGTGGCGCCCTTACCAACAGGTGAGATGGAACTGGAACAGGAAGAAAGTGCGCAGCGATAAAACACCGTGGTCGCTGCAAAGACCTAAAAATACGTAGCCATGTTGCTGAATGTTGTTTCAGATGAACAATTACTCACCAGCCAGATTGTAAAGACCATTTTACTCCTGATTCTGGCGGTTGGTATCATCTTTAACTTCATTAGAATGTTGCGCGTCGCGTCGGCCAGAAAACGAACCGTCAATTTCATTATTTTCATCATCCTCTCCTTCATCTTCAGTATCGTATTAAGACAATACCGTATAGAAGCTGCATTGCTCAAGAGTCCGATCTACGTACCCGGTACCACTACCGGATATTGTAATGTTTTTGCAGAGGGAGAAGGAATTGAATTTAAGTATGAAATGGACGGAAGGAAGTTTCAATTGTGCAATACGTTTCATCCAATAAATAAAGACAGCATTAAAGTTCCCGGAGGCAAATATTTGGTGAGGGTTAGTAGAAATTTTCCCAAACAGGGGAGAATGGATTTTCAAAAAAAGATTGATTAAAGTCCAAATTTTAATACCAATAGTATACGATGTCCGCTATTTCCAACCGCATTCTGGCACTCAATACTTTTGCGTTCACTGTATGCTTTGCCGCGTGGATGATTAATGGTGTGCTTGTTACATTTCTTGTAAACAATGGTGTGTTTAACTGGAGTGCTGTTCAAATAGGGTGGTTACTCGGAATACCTGTTTTGGTGGGTTCAGTTTTTCGGTTACCGGTTGGCTTACTTACAGATAAATTTGGCGGACGATGGGTCATGGCAGCAATCTTGATTATATGTGCCATTCCTATGTATTTTTTATCTCTTGCAAACAATTTTACGTCATTTCTTTTGCTCAGTTTTGGTTTCGGACTGGCTGGCGCTGCCTTTGCCGCTGGGGTTGCCTATACCAGCCTTTGGTTTCCAAAAGAAAAACAAGGAACAGCATTGGGCATCTTCGGAATTGGAAATACGGGAGCGGCATTGACCACGTTCTTTGCTCCCACTATTTTAAATCACCTCACCCACAGCGGTACAAATATAGAAGGTTGGCGTACCCTGCCAAAACTTTACGCAGCGCTGCTATTGGCGACCAGTTTGATCTTTGTTTTAAGCACCAAAAACAAGTTGCCATCTGTTGCCAGAAGTATGTCTCAGCGTTTGCTGCCATTAAAAGAAAGCAGAGTTTGGCGTTTTGGGTTCTATTACTTCCTCGTATTTGGTGGTTTTGTAGCCCTTTCTCAATGGCTGATCCCCTATTATGTAAATGTGTATTCTTTATCAATAGTATCGGCAGGATTTATGGCAGCTGCGTTCAGTTTGCCGGCTGGAATTTTCAGAGCTGTAGGTGGGTGGCTTGCCGACAGAATAGGAGCCCGCAGGGTGTTACGATGGATATTGAGCATTTGCCTTGTCTGTATGCTTTTTCTTTTTGTACCCCGAATGGAAATTCAGGCGCCTGGTCAGGGAGTTATGGCAGTAAAAACCGGCACGACTGTTTTGGTTTCCGAACACGAAATAGTGGTAGGCAATGATACCTATTCCCTTCAGAGTAAAGAAGGTGATTCGTCTGAAGTGACGATCAGGTTCGGAATACATCATGACCAGGAAGGGTTTTTGTTTCTCCCAACTACATCTTTTCATCAAATACCGATCGTAAACGAAGGAGAGAAAGTAGAAAAGGGGCAACTCCTTGCAAAAGGTGTAACTACGATTTATTTTCAGGCAAACAAATGGATATTCTCAGGGCTGGTATTCATTATTGGAATGATGATGGGGCTTGGTGGCGCTGCCGTATATAAACATATTTCAGATTATTATCCGAGCAACATAGGAACTGTTGGAGGTATCGTTGGCGTACTGGGAGGTCTCGGCGGATTTTTTGGTCCGATAATTTTTGGCTATTTGTTGAAGTTGAGCGGCATCTGGACCACTTGCTGGATGTTACTCGCTGTACTTGTGTCTGTCTGTATAGTATTGCAGCGGCTGGCAATCAGGGCAATTTCGAGAAATGCATAAATTGATTTTGTGTGAACCAGGGTAATATAAAAGTAACAGCATGGGAAAACGAGAACAAAAACTCCATTGCTAATGGAACAACTAATCAATAACGCGAAGCCTTCGGCAACAAAGATTATTGCTGAAGGAATCAAGGAAGGAATCAAAACACTTTCTCCGGCCTACTTTGCTCTGGTAATGGCTACGGGTATCATTTCTATTGGCACGTACCTCATGGATATGGAATGGATTGCTTTTACCTTGTTTGGATTAAATAACCTCTTTTTTGTAGTGCTCTGGATTTTAACGATACTTCGGCTTGTATGGTACTTCCCCGATTTTAAGAGTGATCTTACAAATCATATGGCGGGAACCGGCTTTTTTACAATCGTTGCCGGCACCTGTGTTCTCGGCATTCAATACATCATTATTTTCGAGAATTTTAGTATTGCCATCTCACTGTTGATACTCGCAATTCTTCTTTGGCTGTTTTTTACTTATACCATTTTCACTACACTTACTACACAGCAGAATAAACCGACCCTTGATAAAGGAATAACTGGCGGATGGCTTACCGCTATTGTGGCCACACAGTCTGTCTCCATTCTCAGTGCACTGGTTGCTTCTCACATACAACAACCTTATCGGATAGAAGTCAATTTCTTTTCGCTTTCTATGTGGTTGTGGGGAGGCATGTTTTATATCTGGATGATCTCATTAATTTTTTACAGGTATACTTTCTTTAAGTTTTCTCCGGGTGACCTTGCACCACCCTATTGGATCAATATGGGCGCGATGGCCATTTCAACACTTGGCGGTTCTGTTTTGATCTTAAATGCTCCGGACGCTCCGTTTCTTGAGTCACTACTGCCATTTCTCAAAGGGTTTACTGTGTTTTATTGGGCTACAGGCACCTGGTGGATCCCAATGCTAATCATCCTCGCTATTTGGCGACATGTTTATAAAAGATATCCGTTCAAATATGATCCATTATATTGGGGGGCAGTTTTTCCGCAGGGAATGTACGCTGTTTGTACCTTTCGCATGTCAAAGGCACTACACATGCCATTTCTACATTACTTTTATGAAGTATTCATCTATTTATCGTTAATTGCCTGGGTAATCACATTCATTGGATTACTACGGAATTTGGCAGCCAAATTATTGACACAAAAAAACAAATTATCCTTAGTGAATTTCACCTGATCCTTTCATTTAAACCAATCTAAAACATTGATGACGAACATCTTTTAGTTTTTATAGCAGGAGTTAATGCGAAGAAACTGAATCGTCATACTTAAACAAAAAGCCATGAACAATATTTTTGAAAATCAGGATAACCGGAAAACGGATTACATTAAAAGATTTGTAGAAAAAGATGCCGGTGAAGAACAGGTATATTCACCGATGGATCCGCCGGGTGCCTACAAACCACAGGGTGTGGAACCGGTTCCCTACGAAAGCCTCCACCCGGTACTGCAACTGTTTATGGACGAGCACAGAAATACACTTTCAAAAATAGATGCGCTGGAAGCCACCCTAATAGAAATCCGGCAGGAAGGAATAACGAAGGAAAGGAACAAAAAGTTAGGGGAGTTTTTTGCGTACCTCGATGATAAAATAGTGCTGCATAATTTGAAGGAAGAACGGGTTTTATTTCCCTATATTCATGACCGTATGATAGACAATGGAGAGCATGGTATTGGACCCATTCCGGACACCGGTGTTGATATGCTGGAGAACGATCATATTAAAATGATGGAACTTGGAACGCTCACATTCAGCCTGATGGGTATCACTTCCCGCATTACAGATCCGGTTTCCAACGCGGTGTTGATGGATACATCCATCGAACAGGGATTGTCGCTGGTGGAGTTGCTCCGCCTCCATATTTTCCGGGAAGATAATGTGATATTTCCGCTGGCACATAAGTACCTTACTCCAAAAGACTACGACGACATAACACAAAAGATGAAGAAGTATTTTTCCATTGATTTATTCGCAAAGAATTAATCAGTATAATATTTTCAGCATGCTTACAGACCAGTTCAACCGGCTTCATACCTACCTAAGGGTGTCACTCACAGACAAGTGTAACCTGCGCTGCACGTATTGTAACCCCATTGATTTACCCAAAGGATATTTTTCTCAAACCAACAAAATGTCGGTGGATGAAATTGATGCAATTATTGGCGTGTTTGTACAACAGGGTATAAAAAAAATTCGTCTAACCGGTGGAGAGCCATTAGTTCGAAAAGATGCAAAGGAAATTATGATGCGTTTGTCCAAATATCCTGTTGAGCTTGCCATTACTACTAACGGCGTGTTTGTTCATGAGTTCATCGAAACTTTCAAACAGGCAGGAATACGTTCTGTTAACGTGAGCCTCGACTCATTGAATCCGAAGAGGAATCTTATCATAACCGGAAGAGACGAATACGACACCGTACGAAGGAATATTGATTTGCTGCTGGAAAATAATTTTCACGTAAAAATTAACACGGTAATTATGGCCGACGTGAATGCCCCTGAAATACCGGACTTTATCGCACTAACCCGGGATCATCCCGTACATGTAAGATTTATTGAATTTATGCCGTTCTCAGGCAATCACTGGAATAAGGGAAAGTTGTTCACGCTCGATGAGATGTTGTCGCTCATCGGTTCGTCTTACGACTATATACCGTTGCACAATGATCCGCACGATACCGCGCTAAAATACAAAGTACCCGGTTTCATGGGTACGTTTGCAATCATCAGTACCATGAGCCGTCCATTTTGTGGTGGGTGCAACCGGCTACGGCTTACCACAGACGGAAAAATGAAAAACTGCCTGTTTTCAAAAACCGAAGCAGATATTTTAAGTGCGTTACGAAATGGCGACGATATTCTGCCCTTAATAAAAGAATGTGTTTGGAACAAAGCCGAAGCACTGGGCGGACAATTTACATCGGTTGACAAAAATCTTGACTCCACTACAATCATTAACCGCAGCATGATCAATATCGGCGGCTGAAAAATCATCTATTATGCGTGTACTCTTAACCGGGGCCAATGGATATATTGGCATGCGAATTTTACCTGTTCTCGTGGAAGCCGGACATGAGGTTACTTGTGTTGTCCGGGACAGCAACCGGTTCAGACCTTCGCAAAGTATTCTTGAAAAAGTTCAGATTATTGAATACGATTTTTTGCATCCCGAAAATGCACTCCAGAATTTCAAGAATAAAGAATTTGATGCAGCATACTATCTGATTCACTCGTTGAGCGACACGTCTACTATTTTGAAAGAATATGAGTTAAGGGCAGCGGGATGCTTTGTGTTGGTGGCCACCTTAACCAAAGTGAAGCAAATCATTTACCTGAGTGGTATCAGCAACGACGATACGCTTTCCAAACACCTGCATGCCCGAAAAGTAGTGAAAGATGTGATCATGCGTTCGGGCATTCCCTATACGATTTTTGAAGCGGGTATTATTGTTGGCTCCGGCAGTATATCGTTTGAGATGATTCGCGATATCACGGAAAAAACGCCGGTAATGATTACTCCCCGGTGGCTCAACAGCCGGTGCCAGCCCATTGCCATCCGCAATGTAATCAACTACCTTCATGCCTGCCTTTTGAATGAAAAAACCTTTTCAAGAGTATTTGAGATTGGTGGACCGGACATCTTAACCTATAAACAAATGCTGTTGAACTACGCCACTGTGCGGGGTTACAAACGCTATATTTTTACGTTGCCTGTACCTTTTCCGGGCTTATCGGCCTACTGGCTATTTCTAACCACTTCGGCCAATATCACCATTGCACGGCAACTGGTGCATAGTATGAAAAACGACGTGGTTTGCAAGGAGTCCTCCATTCGTGCCATCATCCCCCAGGAACTAATCCCATACGAAGAAGCGATCAAAATGGCTTTTGCCCGAATAGAACAAAACATGGTAGTTTCCAGTTGGACAGATTCCGCCTCCAGCAGCCTGAGCCACCTGGACGTGAATCAGTATATTGAAGTGCCCGTAAACGGATGCTATAAAGACCGGAAATGGACAGAAATAGACAGCGATAAAAGAGATGAAGTAGCCAACCGCTTTTTTAGCATCGGTGGTGAACACGGATGGTACTATGCAGATCACTTATGGCGGCTGCGGGGAATATTAGACAAATTACTGGGGGGTGTAGGATTAAGTCGCGGGCGC
>JADZFY010000102.1 GCA_020854215.1 Chitinophagaceae bacterium
ACAAAAGCATCTCCGGCACGGTTACTACTGATGACGGAACCCCATTGTCCGGAGTAAGCATAACGGTAAAGGGAAAAAACACCGGAACTTCTACCGATGCTGACGGGCATTTTGCATTAACAGCTGCTGAAGGTGATATCCTGGTATTTAGTTCGGTAGGGTTTGAAAACCTTGAATTTGCCGTTGGAACAAGTGCTGTAGCCAATATCATCATGAAAGCAACGGATTCCCCGCTTGAGGAAGTTGTGGTAGTAGGCTATGGTACTGTCAAACGATCTAAACTTACCGCTTCGGTATCAAAACTTGACAACAAAGTGCTGGAGACCGGCGTACGCTCAAACCCTGCCCAGGCGCTCGCCGGAACCATTCCGGGATTAAGGGTTTCTACGGGTACCGGCAGACCGGGTTCATTACCATCCATTGTACTGCGGGGCGGCACCAATTTTGATGGATCGGGTAGTCCGCTGATTCTGATGGATGGACAGGTTCGGGGTTCCTTAAGTGATATCAACCCTGAAGATATCGGAAGTATTGAAGTGTTAAAAGATGCATCTGCAACAGCCATCTACGGGGCACGTGCCAGTAATGGCGTAATCCTCATTACCTCTAAAAGAGGTAAAAGCGGCAAATCATCTATCACCATTGATGCAAAAAGGGGAATCAGTTATTTAAATATCCCGTATAATTTTCTGAGTGCCGAAGAGTACATTAAATGGAGCCGCATGGGTGTGGCGCAGGCCATTATTAACGGCACCTTCGGAACAGTTAGTTCAAATTCAGCGCTCTCTGGTGTTGGACCCAGGGCAACAGGCAACAAATATAAAGACCCCATTACGGGAAACATTCTGGATGGCAATTACGATAACCGGGCAGTCTGGAGTGTAATGCGTTTAAACGATGACAACCGTGAACTGCTCAACCAGCCGGGCTGGAAACAAATGAAAGATGCCGTACCTACCAATGGAGACGGGAACTACGATCCCAACGGAACCTATGCCGATCTGATTTATAAGGATTTTAATTATGGCGATTACGGCCTGTATAAACGGGCAACGGTGCAGGAATATAACATTGGTATGAGCGGCGGTAACGACCGTGGTGCGTATTTTGCCAACCTGGGTTATTATGATGAAGGTGGTTTATCACTCAAAACTTTTTACAAACGTTTAAGTTTTACCCTGAACGGAGATTATAAAATAAAGGACTGGCTCAAATCGGAAAGCAGTCTGCAATTTAATAAAGCCAACTGGCGCGACCAGTCACTTCAAAACGGCGAAGCCAATTATTGGGGTCGAATGCTTTCTGCTCCACCCACTATGCGTGGCACCAATGCTAACGGAGAATTCATTCTGGGCCGCGATGCCAGCGATGGTAACCCCATCGTAAACATTGATAAATACAAAAGGAATAATCAAACGGACAAATTCACTCTCGGGCAATCATTTAAAGTAGATATCCTGCGGGACCTGTACGTAAAACTGGGCGCCATCTGGATGTACGATGAGGGTTTTGCCGAATCTTTTAATAAAGATTTTCGCACGGGTTTAATGAGCTTAACGGATCCGAACCGTGGCTGGAACAGAACGAGATTCAGCGACGCTTCCTTCGACCGTACCATCCGTCAAACCTATAATGCCATAGTAAACTATAGTACCACATTCCTGAGTAACAACAATATAGATGCGATGGCGGGGTTTGAGTACTACGATGCTTATTCTAAAGGTGTTTACGCGTCGGGTAGCCAGGCGCCTACAGATGATTTTCAGGACCTGCAGTACACATTGAACAATGCAACCACGCAAACCCGTAGCACCGACAGTTATCATAACCGTGACAGAATCATGTCCGGCTTTGGCCGCTTGTTATATGATTGGGACGGCAGGTATCTTGCGTCATTTACCATCAGGCGGGATGGCGTTTCAAGGTTAACCGGCGATAATCAGTATGGTTACTTCCCCGCAGCGTCAATAGGCTGGATGGTGCATAAGGAAAACTTCATGTCGAATTTCGGCAGTTGGTTATCTTATATGAAACTCAGGGCAAGTTGGGGTAAAAACGGAAATATTGGCGTGGGCACCAGTGATGCCGTTGGACTTTATGAAGTACAAGGTTCTTATGGTTCCCAAATTCCATACAATGGTAGTATTGGCTTTCTGCAAACCAGCCTGGCCAATCCAACACTCCGGTGGGAGAAAACAAATACCACGGAAGTTGGCGCCGATATGGGATTCTTCAACAACCGGTTAAATGTTTCTCTGGCCTACTATAACCGGATTACCCAGGATAAGCTGGCCTACATCAGCCTGCCCACTTCCTCTGGTGTATCCACCATCAGAACCAATAATGGCAGCATGCGCAACAGAGGTTTTGAAATTGACCTGGGGTACAAAATCATCCAGCAAAAAGACTGGATGTGGCAGGTTAATGCCAATGCCGCCTGGAATAAGAATATTATCCTCAAACTGCCTTTTAATGGTAATGAAAAGAACAGACAGGGCGGTGAACAGATTTATGATCCTGCAACAGGACAATTGATTTGGGTAGGCGGATTGCAGGAAGGCCAGGAATGGGGTGAGATATTTGGTTTTGTTGCCGAAGGCATTATCCGTACAGACAAGGATTTGCAGAACTACAACAAATTTGACGAAGCGGCAAAACAAGCCTATTCCAATGGTGGAGCAGGGCGTGGTGTTGCCAGTCAAAAACTGATAAACCAGTATAACTTAAATGCAAGTGGATTGAAGTATATTCCCACCCAGCTGGGTGATATGATGTGGAAGGACATTGACAAAAACGACACTATTGATTACCGCGACCGTGTTTCACTGGGACGCACACTACCCCGCTGGACAGGTGGATTTAATACTACCGTTTCGTGGAAAAGCTTTAGTCTTTTCGCCCGTTTGGATTATGCCTTTGGCCACATCCAGAAAGACAATATGCAGGTATGGGCATTGGCCAGCGCCCAAGGTGAATTTAATGCTACAGATATCGTAAAAGATACCTGGACGCCCGAAAATCCAAATGCAAAATATCCCCGTTATGTTTGGGCAGACCAGCTCAATATGAAAAACGCAGATCGGCCAAGCAGTATGTTCTATGTCAATTCTGCTTATCTGGCATTCAGAGAAGTATCGTTGAGCTATTCCCTGCCGGCGGCTTTGTTAAGCAAAGCTAAGATTAGCGGTTTGCGTCTGACGGTTACCGGACAAAATCTTGGGTATTTGACCAATAGTTTATTGAATTTACCGGAACGTACCGGCACCCAAAACAGTGCCTATACCATACCTACTCAACTGGTTTTTGGCGCCAATCTCACTTTTTAAATCATCTTATTTAAAGCAATCTTTATGAATAAGTCGAAATATTTATTAATTGTAGTTCTCCTGGCATTTGCGTTTACCTCCTGTAGGAAGACGTTGGAACTTGCCTCCGAAGACTATTACGGTGATGGGAACTTCTGGAAAAATGAATCGCAGGTTACCAATTTTATGGTGGGATTGCACAAACAATTCCGCGATAACCGGTTCATGTTTTTACGCCTCGGTGAAATGCGGGGCGGAGGTTTCAGCAACGAAGACAGGCAAAACACTTCACTCAGTGAGTTAACGATTATCAATCAGGCTATCGAAGAAACCTCAACTGGCGTTACAAGTTGGGCCGGACTTTATGGCCCCATTCTTCAACTAAACTTGTTTATCCAAAAGGTAGAAGCCGCAAACTTTTTAGCAACAGATAAAAAGAATTATCTATTGGGTCAGGCTTATGCCATGAGGGCCTACTATTATTTCCATTTGCTTCGCACTTATGGTGGAGTTCCTTTGAGATTGGAACCGGAAGTGTCTAACGGAAATACGGACGCAGTAGCACTGCGCAAAGCAAGATCATCCGAATCCGAAGTACTGGCTTCCATCAAATCGGATGTAAACAAATCCATCAGTCTTTTTGGCACTTCCGCTTCACCTGCCGATAAAAGTCAGTGGAATCCTCAGGCTGCTTTGATGTTAAAGGGTGAAGTATTTCTGTGGTCAGCAAAACTGTATAATAATACGGCCGACCTGGCAGAAGCAAAGAGTGCGTTGAATGCAATAACAGGCACTTCTTTACTTGCTAATTTCGCTAGTGTATTCAGCACAAAAAACAACTCCGAAATTATTTTCGCCGTGCGCTATCGCGATGGTGAAGACGAAATGGGAACAGCATATTCCTATTTCCTTTACTCTACCTATAATTTCGATAATCTGCATGTAAAAGATTCCACCACGCTCGGACCTACGCTGGTAGACCCGCTGAATATTGCCAGCGCTCCCGCCCAGATCATCCAGCGTTATGGGTACACTTTTGAACTGTTTCAATCGTACGACGTTTCCGATACCCGCAGAGATGCTACATTTTACGATTATTATAAAACAAGTGCTTCCGGCTCAAACGTTATCGTTACCACACGCAACACCGCCCTGGTGAAATTTTTGGGAGAAATGAATGCTGCCAACAGAAGAGTGTTTACCAATGATTGGCCGGTGTACCGGGAAGCAGACAGGTTGCTAATGCTGGCAGAAATAACCAACGCCGAAGGTGGCGACCCTTCTTCCTATATAAAACTAATTCGCGATCGGGCATTTTCCAATGCCGACCCCAATCCTTTTATTAACGGCACGCAAGACGAAAACGAACTTGCAATCTTTGCCGAGCGTAGTAAAGAGTTTGTATATGAAGGCAAACGCTGGTATGATATCCGCCGCATGAAATATGGCGGTGAACCCCTGGTATATATCAGCCCCAATCAGCCCTACGGAGTATTGGACAAAGGCACCGATGGTTATAAAATTCTATGGCCCGTAGAAACTGCAATCTGGACCAATGATCCATTGGTTGACCAAACGCCCGGCTATGCATCCTCAAAACCCAAATAAAAATAAGCATTCATCAGGTCGAAATCTTCTCTCAACCTGCTGAATGCTTTTATTCATTGTATTGCATTTAAAACAATTCCGGGAATTTTGCTTTTCCGGAATTAACTTTCCGGAACAAGATTTTAACGTTCTCAATAACATTAATAAATGAACAAACAACATCTCAGTGGATTAATTGCAGCCCCATTTACCCCCATGAACCCTGATGGCTCAATAAATACCAGTATTATTCCTTCTTACTACGCCATGCTGAAAGCTAACGGGGTAACCGGAGCTTTTATCTGTGGTTCCACCGGCGAAGGCGTGTCTATGACGATGGACGAAAAAAAAGCGGTGGCAAAAGCCTGGACCGTCGCAGCTAAGGGTGATGATGATTTTAAAGTGATGCTGTTTTTAGGCGGTACCAGTATTGCAGATTGCAAAGAACTTGCGTTATATGCAAATGAAATTGGTGTGTATGCGATTTCCTTCACGTCTCCATTTTACTTCAAACCCGCCAACGCCGGCATGCTGGCCGCAGCCTGTGCAGAAGTAGCAGGAACAGTACCCGATATGCCCTTTTACTATTATCATATCCCGGTTCTGACAGGAGTTAATATTGCCATGTGTGATTTACTGAAAGAAGCCGATGGAAGGATTCCCAACTTTGCCGGAATCAAATACACACACGAGGACTTTATGGACTTTCTTTCCTGCATGCGTTTTCAAAACGGTAAGTATGATATGTTGTGGGGACGCGATGAAAACATGCTCTCTGCCCTGGTACTGGGCACAAAGGGTGCAGTAGGCAGCACGTTCAACTATGCGGCACCGTTATATTATCAGTTGATTGATGCGTTTCATAACAATGAGCTTGAAAAGGCCCGCTCTTTACAGCAACAATCTATTGACATGATCCGCCTGCTGGGTAAATACGGCGGCATTGCTACCGGTAAGGCGTATATGAAATTAGTAGGAATGGATTGTGGCGAGTTCCGGTTGCCGGTCAAAAATATGTCCGCCACGGAATTTGAATTGTTTAAACAGGATGTAATTGCAATCGGCTTTGAACGCTTTTCATCGGCACGCGAAAATACTTCCAACGTATAATGCTTCAAAATGAGGCTTTGCTTATTATTATTTATTAGCACCATGACGATGTCTCTAACTTCCTGTAAAAACAAGGAACAAAAACAAGCCATGTCCTGGCATATTGCCGGTGAACTGCCTCCTGCGACCAACGGCAACAAAGCACCCGGACTGGCAGGACCTGTAACCGGAGTTTCCAACAATGTATTGCTGATAGCAGGCGGGGCAAATTTTCCGGACAGTTTGCCCTGGAATGGTGGTAAAAAAAAATATTACGACGAGGGTTATGTATTTACGAAAAATGAAGCGGACAGTCTTATACTCATTACCCGCTTTACACTTCCGGATACGATAGCCTATGCAGCTTCGGTTTCCACTCCTCACGGAATTGTGATTGCCGGAGGAGAAAATCAAAATGGAGTAAGCGCCAATGCATATTTAGCCCAATGGACATCCGATAGTGTTCGGTTCAAAACCATTGCAAATCTGCCCATTCCATTAGCCAATGCGGGAATAACAGCTACAGGTAATATGGTTTACCTGGTGGGCGGCGAAAATAGCGAGTCCGCTTCTTCCGGATTTTATGCTTTGGATGTAAGCACTGAAGGCAACCAATGGCAAGCGCTGCCTCCCTATCCTCACGCGGTGTCCCATGCCGTTGTAACTACAGAAAGCGGCTGCATATACGTAATGGGAGGAAGAAAAAAGAATCCGAATGGCATCAGTGATCTTTATAGTGATGCATGGCGCTTTGATTTTGAAAAACAACAATGGGAACCACTGCCATCGCTACCCTATGCCCTTTGCGCAGGAACTGGCGCTGCTTACGGAAACAATGCCATCTATTTATTTGGTGGCGACAGGGGCGAAACCTTTCATAAAACAGAGGAGTTAATAGCGGCTATCAGGATGGCTACCGATGAAGCGCAGAAAGAGGAGCTCACCCATGCAAAGAATATTTTACAGGAATCGCATCCGGGGTTTAGTCACGAAATACTGGTATATCATCAGCTGGATAATAGTTGGTTGGTAGCAGGTCAATTACCTTTTACTGTACCGGTTACCACTACTGCTATTGTGTGGGATGATCAGATTATTATTCCCAGCGGGGAGATAAGAGCCGGGGTGAGAACGGCTCAGATACTATCGGCACATGTAAAAAAATAAAATGGCAGCATCGGTTATTTAGATGCTGCTAAAATAAACAAGCGGGTAAACGGCACCTGAGTAATAGCAGAAAATGTTTGCTTAGCGATCTTTGTGATGCCTTTGTATTATTCTTTGCGGTTTGCTACGTTGTGCCTGCGGAAAAATAACCGCAAAGGACGCAATGCCCTAAATATTTTGCCATGATGAAAAATTCAAAAAATTATCCCTGGATCGTAGTGGCGTTACTGTGGGTAGTAGCGCTCCTCAATTATATGGACAGGCAGATGCTCAGTACCATGAAACCTTCGATGCAGGTGGATATTATTGAGTTGCAATCGGCAGAGGCTTTTGGCTTTCTCATGGCCATATTTTTATACATCTATGGCTTCATGAGTCCGCTGGCGGGTGTTATCGCCGACAGGATGAACCGGAAATGGCTTATTGTGGGCAGCTTGTTTGTGTGGTCGGCGGTTACCTATGCTATGGGCGTCACCACACAATACGATCATCTACTTGTATTACGCGGTATCATGGGTATCAGTGAAGCACTGTATATCCCTGCCGGGCTTTCATTGATAGCCGATTACCATTCGGGAAAAACACGTTCTCTTGCCATCGGTATTCACATGACGGGTTTGTACACCGGGTCGGCATTGGGTGGCTTTGGGGCAACGGTGGCGGCCGCATACGGATGGCACAGCGCTTTTCACTGGTTTGGCATTACAGGGATGATATACGCTGTGGTTCTGATTGTATGCTTAAGAGAAAAAAAAGACACGCATACAACCGTCAGCAATTCAATAAATAAAATACCACTGTTCAAGGGGTTGGGACTGCTTTTTTCGAACATGGCATTTTGGGTGATCCTTTTTTATTTTGCGGCGCCAAGTCTCCCGGGTTGGGCCACCAAAAACTGGTTTCCCACATTGTTTGCCGATAGTTTGGGCATGCCCATGGAAGAGGCTGGCCCGCTTTCCACCATCACGCTTGCCGTATCTTCCTTTGTTGGTGCTGTGTTCATTGGCGGCCCTTTGTCGGACAAATGGGTACAAAAAAATACCAGGGGCAGGGTCTTTACTAGCGCAATAGGTCTGGGCTTAACCATTCCTTCGCTGATACTGCTCGGGTATGGCAATACCCTTATAACCATAGTAGGCGCCGGCGTTTTATTTGGTGTGGGTTTCGGCATGTTTGATGCCAACAATATGCCCATCCTTTGTCAGTTTGTTCCCAAAAAATTACGCGGTACCGCATACGGATTTATGAACATGGTGGGCGTATTTGCAGGTGCGGCGGTAACGCAGGTATTAGGAAGTTTTAAAGACCAGGGAAACTTTGGATTTGGATTTGCCATACTCAGCGCTATTGTACTGTTAGCTGTGATTGTTCAACTGGCATTTTTAAGACCTAAAGCCAATGACTTTGACGATTTAATGGAGAAGTCAATAGCCTGATATTTCAGGAAGTTAAAAGCAGCACCTGGAAAAAAGCAATAAAACACCACATCAATACTATTTATGCATTATTCAAAAAATGATTTAGCGGAACTGAAAAATTTTTACAGGAACCAATTGCTCAATGATACCGTTCCGTTTTGGTTTCCACGTTCGTATGACAAGGAGTATGGCGGCTATTTATTGATGCGTGATGCGGATGGCAGTTTGATTGATGAGGATAAAGCCGTGTGGATACAGGGCAGGGTCACCTGGCTTCTATCCACTTTGTATAATACAGTGGAGAAAAAACAGGAATGGTTAGACGGCGCAAAACTCGGCTACGAATTTCTGAACAAGCATTGTTTTGATACAGACGGGCAAATGTTCTTTCACGTAACCCGCGATGGTAAACCCATCCGAAAAAGAAGATATTTCTTCTCCGAAACCTTTTATGTGATCGCCGCAGCCGCCTATGCCAAAGCGAGTGGCGACACGAAAGTCGCGGCCGATGCCCGACGTGTTTTCGGTGATTGTGTTGCTTATGCGGAAGGTAATAAACCTTTGCCTCCCAAATTCACAGATACCCGGCCGTCAAGGGGAATTGGCGTACCCATGATTATGGTCAATACTGCCCAGCAACTGCGCGACACCATTGGCGACGAGCGCTGCGACATGCTGATCAGCAAGTGGATAATGGAAATAGAAAAATATTTTGTAAAAGATAATATTCGCTGCGTGATGGAACAGGTGGCCCCGGATGGCCGCATCATTGACCATATTGACGGCAGAACGCTTAACCCCGGCCATGCGATAGAAGGCGCCTGGTTTATTTTGCATGAAGCAAGATATCGAAACAATGATCCACACTTAATTGATCTGGGTTGCAGGATGCTCGACTATATGTGGGAGCGCGGATGGGATAAGGAGCACGGTGGCATTTTATATTTTCGGGATGTGTACGATAAACCGGTGCAGGAATACTGGCAGGATATGAAATTCTGGTGGCCGCACAATGAAACGATTATCGCCACATTACTCGCCTACCTGGTGACCGGAAAGGAAAAGTATGCACAATGGCATAAAATGGTGCATGATTATGCCTACACACATTTTCACGATAATAAAAACGGGGAATGGTTTGGTTATCTTCATCGGGATGGAAGTATTGCACAAACCGCAAAAGGCAATTTATTTAAGGGCCCCTTTCACCTGCCCCGGCAGGAATGGTATTGCACGCAGTTATTGAATGAATATCTTACATTCAAAGGAGTTGACTAACGTAAAGCGTAACAGATGAACAAGTTATCCTTTTTCATTTTTTTGCTCCCCTTTTCTGCGGGAGCACAAATACACGCGGCAAAAATATTTTCTGATCACATGGTTTTACAAAGAGACCAACCTGTGCATATTTGGGGGAAAGCATCACCGGGTAAGACCATTGTCGTATCGTTTTCGGGAGTTTCAAAATCAATCGCAGTAAAACCGGATTCAACCTGGAGTGTTTATTTTAAAAAGCAAAAGGCAAATACACAACCACAGGCTATACGCATTGAAGACGGGAAAGAAACCCTCGTTTTCAATGATATCCTGATCGGTGATATCTGGTTGTGCTCCGGACAATCCAACATGGAATGGCGCATGGAAAAGGAAATGCATTGGGATAAAGAAAAATTTGATGCCAATCAACCGCTGATACGTTTCACCAATCCGCCGCCTGCAGGTCGTTATGTATATGGCGTACCTTACACCGACACGCTGAACCAACGTCTAACCAGTGACCGGTTCTATTTGTGGGATGGCTGGAAGAAATGCGACAGCCAGACGATTAAAAGCATGAGTGCTGTGGCTTACTACTTCGCAAAACAAATCGTAAGCAGCAAAAATATTCCCATCGGTTTAATTAATCTTTCCATTGGCGGGGCGCCCATCGAAACTTTTATCAGCCGGGAAGCTTTGGAAAGCAGCAAACAGTTTTCGGCAAAAATAAAAGGCAACTGGTTGGAGAATGATAATCTCCCCGAATGGGTGAGAGAAAGAGGTAAACAAAATGTAGGTAAAAATGTATCCGGTAATGGAGATGAATCAGGTTTAAATCATGCTTACAAACCCGGCTTTGCCTATTCGGGCGGGATAGCACCCATTTTACCGATGCCAATAAAAGGAGTGTTATGGTACCAGGGTGAAAGTAATGCTTTGGAAATGCCCCGGGTGGAAGAATACAAAGACCTTTTGCATCTGTTGATTGAAGATTACAGAAACAGGTGGAATCAGCCCACAATGCCTTTTTTATGGGTACAGCTATCTTCCATAGACACCTTGAAATATCATTCTCAATACTGGCCGCAGTTCCGCAATGAACAGAGAAAGCTGTTGAATGAAGTGAAACATGGCGGCATGGCTGTGACCAGCGATATTGGCTTCAGAGATGATGTACATCCAACCGACAAAAAATCGGTGGGTGAGCGGCTGGCAAGATGGGCATTGCATTTTACCTACAAAAAAAACATTGTCCCTTCCGGCCCCTTACCTCTGAAAGCAAAATATATAAATGGTAATATTGTAATTCGATTCCGTTATGCTGAAAAAGGATTGCGTACTGCTAACGGAAAATCGGTCACCGGTTTTTCAACAAACGGTAAAACAGAAACGGAAGCCATTATTCAAACAAAAAAAATCATTATAGCTGTAAAAGAAAAACCATCCTTTATTTATTATGGCTGGCAGCCCTTTAGCACCGGCAACCTGGTGAATGCGGAAGGCCTGCCGGCATCAACCTTTAAATTGAAAGTATTATGAAAAAAACCGGATCTGCTGCAATAGCCGTATTGTTTTTAATCGCTACCGGCTTCGCGCAAACTACCGATGTTCCTGTTTTTGTATCGGGAAACGATGGCTATAAAAGTTTTCGCATTCCGGCTATGGTGTCCACACCTAACGGCGATCTGCTTGCATTTTGTGAAGGTCGTGTTCATGGAGCCGGTGATTTTGGTGATATTGACATTGTTCTAAAACGCAGTACCGACAAAGGAAAAACCTGGGGGAGCTTACAGATTGCGGTGGACATGGACACCTCACAGGCCGGTAACCCCGCACCGGTAGTTGACCTCACCGATCCCGCCTATCCGCAGGGAAGAATATTTTTGTTTTATAATACAGGCAACAATCATGAAGGTGAAGTAAGAAAAGGATTGGGACTACGTGAGGTGTGGTACAAAACCTCAACCGACAATGGACTTACCTGGAGCGAGCCGGTGAATATTACCACGCAAACCCACCGTCCAAAATATCCGCAGGTGAATAGCAGTTATAATTTTTCCGAAGACTGGCGTTCCTATGCAAATACGCCCGGCCATGCCATGCAATTTCAAAACGGAAAATACAGGGGAAGAATTTTTGTGGCGGCCAATCACTCAGCAGGCGACCCGCAACCGCATTTTACCGATTACTATGCGCACGGATATTATTCCGATGATCACGGAAAAACTTTTCACTTGGGCGAAACCGTGAATGTTCCGGGCAGTAATGAATCTATGGCAACGGAACTAAGCAATGACAAACTGATGATGAACAGCCGTAACCAGAAAGGCGACATACGAGAAAGAATTGTTTCTATCAGCAGCGATGGTGGCGCCACCTGGGATACCACCTATTTTGACCGCACCCTGCCCGACCCCGTAAACCAGGGAAGTATTTTAACTGTGGGCAGAAAAAAGGGGAAAGCCATCATCGCTTTTTGTAACGCTGCCGATACACAACGCAGAGATAATTTAACCCTTCGTATCAGCTATGATGAAGGAAAGACATGGGCGAAAAATTTTGTAATCGCCAAAAGCGCCGGCAGCAAAGGAGATTATTCTGCCTATTCCGATCTGGCAAATATTTCAAAAAGTGAAATTGGAATACTTTATGAAAAGGACGGGTACTCAAAAATTGTTTTCACCGCAGTTAAATGGAGATGATTGTATGAGCGTACATAAACAAAAACTACTTGCCTGTGTTGCAGGATTATGGGTAGTGGCTTTTTTGTGCTGTTGTAAAAAAGGAAATAGCGCCACTCCCCCGCCACCGCAAACTCCCATTGCCATTCCCTTAGCCGGCAACGCCTATATTACTCAATTGGCGCCCGGAGGCTCAGCAAAAATAACAAAGGACGGATTAAAACAGTGGGCAGATAAAAACAGTATTGTTAGCATATATTTCAAATTGCCAGTGGCAGGTGAGTTGCATATTGGGCTAAGAGGTAAAGCCGTTTCAGGAACGAGTACAATAAAAATCGCAGTTAACGGTTCCGAAATTTCAACGCATCTTTCAGCGGGTGAATTCAAAACCTATTTTGCCGGTACGGTTGCTGTAAAAAATGCAGGATACATTAAAGTTGACCTGCAGGGCATTCAAAAATCGGGAAGCTATTTTGCCGAAATATCGGATGTATTGATTGGCGGTTCTTCAACCAAAGGTGATCTTATATTTGCCAATGACCCGGAAAATTTTTATTGGTCCAGGCGTGGGCCATCCTGCCATTTAAACTACGCTGTTCCTAACGAGGATAAGGAATATTTTTACAGCGAGCTTACGGTTCCGCCGGGAGAAGATAAAATGAGCACCTATTTTATGGCGAACGGTTTTGGGGAAGGGTATATGGGCATACAGGTAAACTCTCCAACAGAACGACGCGTACTTTTTTCTGTATGGGACGCCGATTCCGGAAAAACAACACTGGTTAGAAAAGGTGAAGCAGTAATTGCACAGGAATTTGGTGGGGAGGGCACAGGTGGTCAGAGCTACCTCGTATTTCCCTGGAAAGCAGGCACTACCTACAAGTTCCTCACCCGGGGGAAACCCGATAACTCGGGAAATACCATTTACACGTCCTGGTTTTTTGCACCCGAATCCGGCAACTGGCAATTAATTGCGTCCTGGAAACGGCCCCATATCCATACCTACCTTACGCGGTTTCACGGATTTCTCGAAAACTTCAATCCTAACGAAGGGTATCAACAACGAAAAGCTTATTGGACTAACCAGTGGGTAAGACTGGCTAATGGAAATTGGAAAGAGGTTACCTCTTTTACATTTTCGGTGGATGCGACCGGACGAAATAAACAACGGCAGGACTATGCCGGAGGTGTTGAAAACGGAAAATTCTTTTTACAGATGGGTGGGTTCTTTAATGATCACGTTTCACCAGGCACGGTATTTACCAAACCGGCCACAGGGCAGCAGCCTGTGATTAATCCGGATACGTTACCATAGCTTGAACAACGTACGCAACTGTTTGTCCGTGAAG
>JADZFY010000103.1 GCA_020854215.1 Chitinophagaceae bacterium
GCCGGGCATCCTGCTTCAAATAATAAACCTGCGGCGTAAACCTTGCGACTAATTGCTTTGATATTTTTATATCTGAAAAGCTGGTATTGAACACCAGAAAGTGAGTATTGCCCACCGTGCCCGCATCCAGTCCATACGAATACAGGTAGTAAAGACCGGCCCTTATCTTTTCGTTAATAAAATACTGAGGAACAACCTCCGCCGCAAGGTAACGGCGAACAATATTGGCCTCCACGTTATCCCCGCCTATCGGGACAGAAGATATCTTATAATTCAAACCAAGATGTGCGCCCGTTCTGAGCCTGAATCTACCAGAGTTCACGGCTTTATACCTCAGCCAAAAAAGCATAGTCCAGGGTTTAGCCGAAAGTGAAAAACGAATATCCGGATCGAAAGACAACCTGCCATTGCCTGCCGACAAGTTTATTATTACAGCCGGTTTGCCTAACGAAAAATTCGGTACGAGCGAAATTCCGTTATTAGTAACGTTTACACTACCCGAAAAATGGGTGACCGGTTTTACACTGTCGGCTTTCTGAGAATGGCACGACAGGGAAATAACAATAAAAATTACGACAAATGCCATCCTGCGCCACGCACGGGCGAATACTTTTGGTCTTACTTGAAACAATAAACTTTTCAACATCATGCTTACTTTTTAAAATCGCTATTCCAGATATTCTTTTTCTGTAACAGGGTACATCCACTTTGTTGGTCCATCTTGCCGGCTTGTAATGGCAATTTGAATAAACGCTTTCTCCGGACTTGCGCCATGCCAATGAGGAACATTGGGAGGACACTTGACCACATCGCCTTTATGAAGAATTTTTTTAGGACTATCTTTTTCCTGATAGTAGCCTTCACCTCCGATGGCCAATATAATTTGTCCGGTGGGATGCGAATGCCAGTTTGTTCTGGCACCTGGTTCAAAAGTCACGCTACCTACCGAATTCGTATTGATGCTATCCGCATTCATTAGATTATTTAACCATGCCGTTCCAATAAAATTAGCATTCGTTATCTTCGCGCCTTTTTCGAAAATTAAATCCTTTTCTGCTTCAGTATTTTCAGATTTGTTTTGCTGTTGACAGGAAAGCGCCAACACTCCAAAAAGAAATAAACCAGTTATGTTTTTAAAGTTCATCATTTTAAAGATTCGTTTGGTAAAAGCTGACCAATTTGTTTACAGCCTGCGATACATATTCGGGTTTCCAATAAGTTTGAATATGCGTAGCACCTTCAATTAAAAATAATTCTTTTCTTTTAGCATGGGTGGCTTTGCTAAATGCCTCATCGGTCATGTATTTTGTATCGGCCCTGCTTCCGGCTATCATCAGGAGGGGCTGGTTGATTAATTCCATCTGGTCGGTGGCATCCCAGGTCATCAAATCCATTAAGCTGCTTGTGGTATATAGGAAAGTTGAATTGGGATGTTGGTGAGTTCTGTAATAATAAATAAATCCTTCGCGGTAGAGGTCAAAGGTAGTTTTTGCAATTTCTTCATCCGTTACACTGGCCAGTCCGGTATAAAGGATTTCGCCTCCGGCTGCCTCTTTTTCCCGGGCATCCGCTGCTTGTTGCAAACGCTGCTGAATCGTGTTTATTCGTGAATTCTGAAATCCATTACGCCTTACTTCACCTGTATTAAACATGCTCAGGGTTGCAACCGCTTTAATGCGTTTTTCTGATTGGGCCGCTTTTAAAGTATAACCACCCCCGCCACAAATACCCAAAGCTCCCAAACGGCTCGCATCAACCCCCGGGTATTGGGAGATATAATCAACCATTCCGCGAACATCTTCTGTGCGGAATTGAGGTTTATCTGTATGGCGTGGCTCTCCGCCACTGGCGCCCTGGTATGCTGCATCGGCGGTAATACTGATAAATCCTGCTTCTGCCAGACGTTGTGCATATAATCCGGATGTCTGTTCTTTTACGCCACCATTCGGGTGGGCAACCGTTATTGCAGGATATTTTTTCGACGGGTCGTAATTAGCTGGCGTATATACATTGGCAGCTATGGCAATACCATTGTTTTTATAAGCAACAGGATGGATGTTTACCTTTCCTTTTTCATTTTTTGTAATGGCTCCTTCATAAACCAACGTAAAAGGATTACTTGCCGGTTGCATCGTAACGCTTACTTCCTTAGAGCCGCTTTTCCGCAGCGTATTCTGTGCATCTGCTGTTTCAGCAGCAGTGAGCGACATTGACATGGCAAGCGGAACTAATATTTTCTTCATGCGTTTAATTATGGTTTATTTTATTTCGTCCAAAACCTTCCGGGCAGCGTTACCTTCTTCTGCACCAACTTCTGATTGTATTATGTTCACGAATTGATTTAGTTGATCGTGCGTTAATCCAATATTGAGGCAGATATTAAAATGACTGCGTAGCATAGGTTCCACGCCTCCTATACTGCTGAGTGCTGAAATGGTGACCAATTCCCGCTGCTGATAAGTCAGGACATCGCGTTCGAAAATATCCGCAAACAAATGCTCTTTGAGGAATGTGTCTATTGCAGGAGCAAACGCACTGTATCCTGATTTTGGGTTACTCCAATCGC
>JADZFY010000104.1 GCA_020854215.1 Chitinophagaceae bacterium
CGGTTCAACATGGCGTTACAAATCGGTATAAACTATAAAACCCTGCACGGTTCAAAAGAATCGTGCAGGGAATATAAATACTTTAAAGTTGTAGAGGAAAATTATTGCGCTATCGCATGTTCTTTCTCGTCGGGCATTTCAATCACATTCGCTACGCTACCTTCGCCAACATGACATTGTCCGTTAAAACTTACGCTGGGTTCTACCTGCAGTTTACCGGCACTGATATTGCCTTTGATCGCTGCCTTTCCCCGGAGATTTAATAGTTCTTTGATGATAATCTTTCCGCTCACTTTGCCTAATATGTCGGCTTGCTGCCCTTCTATGTCGCCTTCCACTACGCCTTCTGCTCCAATGAGCACTTTTGCCGAACCGGAAATATTTCCTTTTAATGTACCGTCTATGCGGATGTCGCCGCTGCTCACCACATCGCCTTTAATAACTGTTCCGGCGCCAATAAGGCTGGTTCCGGATGACGAAGCGGGTATCTCAATTTCAGATTTGGATTTTGATGAAAACATAGCTATTGGTTTTAAATGATTAATCCTGACTTTGTTCTTCCACGGGTATATTTAAACGGGTTGTATCTATTGTTGTTGTGATATTGCCTTGTAATACGTTCTGGATATTCTCCATATACTTTTCACGGTAATTCATTTGCTGCTCCAGCGAATCCACCTGCATTTTCAGTGTAATCATTTCTCGCCGGTCTGATGCATTTCCGTATCCTGGCACATAGTACCTCAACGGGGTAAATACCAGCAATGCCACGGTAATTCCCACCAGCGCAACAAAGAGGGTACACAAGGTAATATATACACTGAGCCGTGATAACCTGAAGGTCGCCACTTCTTCGTAGGTGTCGTCATTCATCACCACCAGCCTGTACCGGTTTCTCAGGTGCTGCAAGGTTCCATCTGCGTCAAATATCTTTGCCATTATCAGTTATTTGTGTTAAAAATAACCACTTTGGCTTAGTTGTTGGAGCTAAAGCTGGAAAAAATGTACAATTAAAATAATTTCGCTGAAATTTAGTTTATTATACGTTCGAATTTCGCCCTGCATGTCCAACAGTAAATTTCTTTTAACGGTTTTACTTACTCTTTTATTTTGCGTTGGCCATTATTCCTTTCTAATGGCGCAGAAAGATGCTACGCTTGATGTGCCCAAGCCGGAAAAATATGAGAATCGTATTCTTGGATCAGACAAAACATTTACTACTAAATACACGATTCCCCGAAGATTGATGCAGGGGATGAGTACACATTATAATTTTTTCTTTAATGCCAATGTTAAACTAAGTGAAGTTCTCGCCGGAGCAAAACAAAGTTTTCGGGAGGATTACACGGAGTTATTACCGTTTTACGACTATACTCTTGATGCTACGGCAGCGCAGAAAACAGAACTGGATTCTGTTCTTCAAAAATGCAATGCGGGAATTTTGCTTCACGATCTGCGCAATGAGTGGATTGATGATATGTATTTCCTGATGGGCAAAGCATATTTCTTTAGAAAAGCGTTTGACTCTGCCTACATCACGTTCCAATATCTTAATTTTTATTTTCAGCCAAAAACGGAGGAAGAACTGGGTTTTAAAAAATTTATCGGCAGTAACCTTAATCAGGAGGGAAATGTATATTCTGTTTCCACAAAAGAAAAAACGGGGATAAGAGCCAGGGTGTTTACAGAACCTCCCCGGCGAAACGATGCATTGGTTTGGCAAATTAGAAATTATATTGAAGACAGCAGCTACGGAACGGCCTCAGCATTGATACAGACACTGAGAAGAGACCAGTTTTTCCCTTCCAGACTGAAACCGGAACTTGAAGAAATGCAGGCATACCTGTTTTATAAGAATAAGGTTTGGGACAGTGCGGCACACTATTTAATTCCGGCATTGGAGAACACAGAAACAATCGGTGAAAAAGCACGGCGTGAATTCCTGATCGGGCAGTTGTTTACGCTTGCCAGGAATACCGCAGAAGCTAATGCTTTTTTTGACCGCGCCATTAAACACACCATAGATCCGGTGATGGATGTGTACGCACGGCTGAACAAAATAAAACTGGCACAGGGCGAAAGCGAGGCGCAAATAATTGATGAGAACATTAAGCAGTTGCTTAAAATGGCCCGCCGGGATAAGTATTATAATTACCGCGACATTATTTATTACATGGCTGCGCAAATGGAAATGCAGCGCAATCAATTTGAGTCCGCTAAGGTGTGGTTGTTAAGGAGCGTAAAATACAGCCATAATAATGCGGATCAGCGAAACCGTTCTTACTTATACCTGGGTGATCTCGCATTTGAAAGGAAAGAGTACGAACTGGCTTTTAGTGCGTATGATAGTTTAGATGTCAATAGCCCCGTTGTGAAAACAGCCGCACAGATTACACAACGGAAAGATCGGTTGGGCGGGGTAATACAAAAAATGCATATTGTGCGGGTAGAAGACAGCTTGCAGCGTGTGGCTTCGCTTCCCGAAGAAGATCGGGAGAAATATGTGAAAGCTGCTGCCCGGCGTTTGCGAAAAGAGCGTGGATTGCAGGAAGACGGACTGGCAACAACCAATAACAATCCATTTGCTAACAATACCACTACCGATATTTTTTCTGGAAATGAAGGGAAGGGCGATTGGTATTTCGATAATAATGCGTCAAAGTCGAAAGGCTTTTCTGCATTTCGTAATAGTTGGGGTACAAGGCCGAATGTAGATAACTGGCGGCGCACGGCCGATATTACGGCTTCATTGAATACACCCCAACAAAACAGGGACAACCAGCCCGGCAATGCGATAGAAAAGACAGATCAACCTGAAGATATCAGTTATGAAGGGTTAATGAAAACCCTGCCACTCACGCCAGAGGCGGTTCAGATTTCGAACGATAGTATTCAGTCTGCCCTATTTGGTTTGGGCAAGGATTTTAAAGACAAGTTTGAAGACTATGCCGAAGCAATAAAATATTATGATTCATTGTTGAACCGATTCCCGGATACCCGCTATAAGGAAATTGCGGTTTTCGATCTTTATTATTGTTACACTAAACTGAACATGCCGGTAAAAGCAAAGCTATACCGCGATATACTTGCCAAAATTGCACCACAAAGTCCGTATCTGGAGTTTATTGAAAATCCTAATGCAGTTGAGGAACGCAGAACAAGATTGAAGAATCAGGCAACCCGTGAATATGAGAAAATTTACGACCTGTTTCTTTCCGGCAGGTTTGAGGAAGCCATTATCAGAAAGGCCAATGCCGATAGCATTTTTGGAAGTGCTTATTGGAACCAGCAATTACTGTATATAGAAGCGGTTTACTATATTAAGCAGCGGGACGAAAATTCAGCTGTCAATGCCTTACAAAAACTGATACAAATTGATCCGCGAACGCCATTGTCTGAAAAAGCAGATCGTATTATTGATGTGTTGAAGCGTCGCGACGAAATTGAAAGGTACCTGACTAACCTGAAAGTAGAGAGAGTGAAGGAAGATACGGTAGCTGCGGTAGAGGAAAAACCTGTAGTTGCAACGCAAGAGCAGGTAAGTGTGGCTGTTCAGCCAAAGGCAAAAGAAGTAGTATCGGAGAAAGTAAAACCAGTAACCCCTGCGATAAATTCTACTGTGTTCAAAAAGCCACCACAAGTAAAACAGGCCGGTTTCAGCTATAACCCTGCTGAGCACCACCTGGTGGCTGTGGTATTGCATCAGGTAGATATGGTATACGTGAACGAGGCAAAAAATGCATTTAACCGTTATAACAGAGAGTCGTACCGTGACCTGCCGTTAGAGATTGCGATTTGGCCTTTGAACGATGAGGATAAGTTCATGCTGATGTCCGGCTTTTCGGACGCCCTTGGCGCATTGGATTATATGTATAAAGTGCAGCGTATTGCGGGGGCACAAATTGTTCCCTGGTTATCTGCCGGTAAGTATTCGTTTATTGTTATTTCAGAATCCAATTTGAACGTGTTGAAAAACAACAAGGATATGGAGAGCTACCGGCAGTTTGTTGATAGTAACTATCCCAAACCCTAAAAACAGAGGCAGGCATCAAATTTGTTTTTAATTTGCATAGTTGCGACTATACACCGTTTCATTCAATCATAAGAAACAAATGACAAAGGCAGTAAAATATTTGTGGAGAATTTTTTTTATCGGACTTGGATTTGCCGTTTTGTTCCTCCTGGCTATTTCATGGGGAGTATTCGGAAAGCTACCATCATTGTCTGAACTGGAAAATCCTTCTATCCTTTCTGCTTCTGAAATTTTTGCAGCGGATGGAAGGCTAATGGGTAAATATTATATCACAGATAGAACCAATGTGCCCTACAATGATATTTCTCCTAACGTTGTGCATTCATTGGTAGCTACAGAAGACGAACGGTTCTATGAACATTCGGGCATTGATCCGAAGAGTTTGGGCAGAGCGGTTTTCTTTTTTGGAAGTGAAGGCGGTGCGAGCACCATCACCCAGCAACTGGCAAAAAATATGTTGGGTCAGGGGAGCCGCAATACGATTGCAAGAGTGATTGAGAAGTTGAAAGAAATGATTGTAGCTATTAAACTGGAACGAAATTTTACCAAGGAAGAAATACTCGCATTGTATTTGAATACGGTTGAATACAGCGATCATGTATTTGGTATACGCAATGCTTCCAGAACTTTTTTTCAAAAGGATGCTTCGCGTCTCGACGTGGCAGAATCGGCTGTTTTGATCGGTATGCTCAAAGCTACGGGTACATATAATCCCCGTACTAATCCCAAGCAATCGTTGGACAGAAGAAATACCGTTATTGATCAGTTGGTGCGCAACAACTATTTGTCCGCAGCAGAGGCAGCAAAGATCAAAGTAACTCCTATCAAGCTGGACTATAAAAAGATGAATCAAAACAACAACCTGGCGCCGTATTTTATTGATGTGCTGCGCAATGATATCCGCCAGTGGTGTAAGGAGCATAAAAACCCAAAAACAGGCGAGCCCTATAATATTTATAAAGACGGGCTTAAAATTTATACGACTATTGATCCGCGAATGCAGCTGTATGCAGAAATGGCAGTGGCAAGGCACATGCCCAATTTGCAAAAAGTATTTAATGCGCAGCAGAATATAAAAAGCGGGAGTGTATGGAAGACAAAAGAAGGGAAAGCTGTTTTGGAGATCGCGATGAAAAGCAGTGATCGGTGGACCGGGCTTTCAGATGCCGGAATGAAAGAGGCTGATATCCGCAAATCATTTGATGTAAAAGTACCGATGAGGGTGTTTGCCTGGAATGATAAGCGGGAGACAGATACATTGATGACGCCGTTAGATTCTATCAAATACAACCGTCAAATGCTGCAGGCTTCCTTTATTCTTACAGACCCGCTAACCGGCGAAGTGAAGGCATGGGTAGGAGGTATTGATTTTAAAACCTATAAATACGATCACGTAAACTACAATACGAAAAGGCAGGTGGGTTCTACATTTAAACCTCTTTTGTATACGCTTGCCGTGATGAACGGATACACGCCCGAAACTCCGGTTTCGGTAGATCCGGTGGATCTTGGAGGTAAAATGATTGGCGATAAAAAGTACAGTGGCACAAGGCCATTAAACTATTGTCTGGCTGCATCCATTAACCCCGCAGCAGCAACGCTTATGAACGCCATTGGCGTAAACAGGTTGGTTGATTTTGCCAGGCAGTGTGGTATTACCAGCACGGTTCCGCCGTATCCGTCCATCGCGCTTGGTTCGGCCGATATTTCGTTGATTGAAATGGTTCGGGCCTATAGTATGTTTCCCGGCGGAGGCATGAACACCAAGCCATTTTATATCTCAAGAATCGAAGATCGTAATGGTAACCTGCTGGAGTCTTTCACTACCACACACACCGAAGTGATCAGCGAAACCGATGCCTATGTTATGACCAGAATGATGGAAGGCGTAGTGGATTTCGGTACAGGGCGCTCTATGCGGGGAGCCTATGGTATTACGAGCGAGGTGGCCGGAAAAACTGGTACTACCAATAACAATGCCGATGGATGGTTTATTGGATTTACGCCGCAGTTACTCGGTGGAGCATGGGTTGGCGCTGATGATCCGATTTTACGAATTTCAAATAATTATGTAGGTCAGGGTGCACAAATGGCGATGCCGATATGGGCTTATTTTTTTCAGGAAGTTTATAAGGATAAAACGTTGGGTGTGGATCCTAATGCGCGTTTCGTTCAACCCGAGAGTTTGAGAAATGCACCCCAATACGAATGGAATGAACCTGCCACAACAGATTCAACATTAATTCTTGAGGGAGAACATGAGGAAGGAGATGGCAGCCGGTATATTGATGTGCCGGTGAGTGATGGCCGCGAGAGAGTAACTACAGAATCTCACCTCAATGACGAAGAAAAGAAGATACTTGAAGAAGCGAGAAACGGCAACAAGAAGAATGATAAAATGAAACCGGATACTGTTGAAAAAGAAAAGAAAGGTTTTTTTCGCAGGATATTCGGAGGCAAAAAAAATAAAGACTGATTATTCATCTCGGATAAAAGACTCCTATCCCGATTTTCCCAATTTAAATTTCGGTGTCACACGATCGAAAATATGCGAATGCCGCCGGGACGAGGAATTGTAATTTGTTGTTTGTAATGTTTTCTCCTGCACTGTACGACTTTCTATCCCGCTACTTCGGCAAAATAGAGTACCTTCCGGGCCTAACCGTTTGATTCACCGTAAAATCGTTATCCAGATTAATTTTTGAAATAAAACTATGCAAACAGAACACCAGCGCGTTTCCTGGCGACATCATACTAATGTGTATGAAGTGAATTTGAGACAGTACACCAACCCGGGTACTTTCAATGCTTTTTCGAAAGAATTGCCCCGTCTTAGAAAAATGGGTGTAGAAACCTTATGGTTTATGCCGGTAACGCCTATTGCAACTGAAAAATTAAAAGGAACAATGGGGAGTTATTACGCCTGTTCCGATTATACATCGGTTAATCCTGAGTTTGGTACGCTTGCTGATTTCAAAAAGCTGATTGAAGTTGCCCATCGTTTAGGATTCAAAGTGATATTGGATTGGGTAGCCAACCATACCGGTTGGGATCATGTGTGGACGAAAACGCATCCCGAATATTATGAGAAGGATAAGGAGGGCAATTTTACTGCCGCGTCGGGAATGGATGATATTATTGAATTGGATTTTAAAAACCCCAATTTGGTTCAGGCGATGATCGAAGCGATGTCGTTCTGGGTAAAGGAATGTGATATTGATGGATTTCGTTGCGATCTTGCGTTTTGGGTGGAGTTGGATTTTTGGAAAGTGGCGAGGCCCGCGTTGGACGCGATCAAACCTTTATTTTGGCTCGGCGAATTTGATGCATTGGATAACCCGGAATACCTCGACGTGTTTGATGCAGCCTATGCGTGGAAATGGATGCATCAAACGGAAGAGTTTTATAAGAAGCAGCGGCATGTTCCGATGCTGAAGCATTTGCTGCAGCAATATCAGGCTGTGTTTACGCCGGAAACAACGGGTTTGTATTTTACCTCCAACCATGATGAGAATAGCTGGAACGGAACGGAATTTGAAAAGTACGATGAGATGGCTGCTGCAATGGCAGTGTTTAGCTTTACGTGGGAAGGTATTCCGCTTATTTACAGCGGACAGGAATTGCCGAACAGAAAACGACTAAAGTTTTTTGATAAGGATGCCATTGAATGGACAAGTAATTACGCGCTGGAAGGTTTTTATAAAACTTTACTTTCCCTGAAAACCCAAAACCCGGCTTTAGCCTCCGGTAACGGCAAAACAGAAACGATTGTTCTGGATATTCTGCAGGATGACCATATTTTGGGCTACCAGCGAAAATGCGATACGGACAAAGTGTTGGTTTTACTCAATCTTTCACCCTATCCCAGCCGCTTTCTGCTTGACGACAAAGTCATTACAGGTAAATATCGCGAATGTTTCAGTGAGGAAAAGAAAGACTGCACTAAAGACAACTGGTTTGAACTTCCTCCCTGGGGTTATAAAGTTTATGTACAATAGACCCGAATAAAGACTATCGTTTTCTGCGGATACGGATGGTGGAGTTTTGTGTAAGGCTGCTCGACAAAAATATTTCGTGCCGGTTAACACCATCCGTCAACACCATTAATGCGGTATTGGGTGCTATAGAGCCTAAGTTTTCCGCGAACATGCTAATTTCATTATACGGTTTTGTAGTATCCAAAACGGTATAAAATACAATGCCTCTGTCGGTAAGCGACTGATGTGTGGCAACCGGCATTTTATTAAAAAATACTGAAATGCTGTCTCCGTCAACGATACCATTGTCGTAAAACGTAAGCCGGAGTGAATCGGAATGAACCCATATTTCCTGTCCTACTACTTCTTCTCTCCTCGTAAATTCTTCGAGAATTTTTTGTGCTTCCATTTTTTCGGCAGAAGGTTCAACAATTTTCAGGTCGACCGAATCCGGAACATATATTTTTTGTTCGTTTACCACCACATCTTCCTCCGAAGGACGCCATATTTTTTTAATAGCAGCAAACTTGTCTATTAAACTGTCTGTATTGAGTGATTCACCATACACAAAGTCGAAGGCTATATCGGGACAGGTATATTTATATTTCCCCTTGGAGGTAAACACGCCCTTAATAGCAGTACTTGTTCTTGAGGCGGTAAGAATCGCTTTCAGATCCATAATACATTCCACACCATTGCTCGCTGATGCACGGAAATAGGTAATAGGAACGTCTTTAATCAATACTTCCCGTGTACGCGGGTTGTAGGACCCTTTAACATAAAAACTCTGAAAAGTTTCGCGAAAGTAATAGCTGATAATACCTTTTACTTCGTTGTTTTCCTGTTTCAGGTCGAGTTCAACGAGATAATTGTTGTGTGATCCGCCTAACAAAACATCTGCACTACCAAACCAACTGCCTTTTATTCCCTGGCCGATACCGTGTGTTACGCAAAAAAAACAAATTAAAGTGAAAAGTATTCTCATTCGAATATTAGAATCGTACGGTAATATAAATGCATTGCAAAGTAACGTTTGATATCTGAAACTATTGTAAATAAATTGTTTAACTTCTGTTTCTCTTTTTCGTTACGGTTCCTCCGTTTTATTTACCATACTTTCGTTTGATCTCCCGTTCGCTATCCCGTGCTTTAATGGACTCCCTTTTATCGTGCAGTTTTTTACCCTTGCCCAAACCAATCTCAATTTTGGCTAATCCTTTGTCGTTGAAGAAAATGCTGAGGGGTACAATGCTGTATCCCTTTTCTTTTATTTTTACCTCTAATTTTTTGAGTTCTTTTTTTTGAAGCAGTAGTTTTCGCTCCCGCAGCGGTTCGTGATTATGGTAAGTGCCGTGGCTGTATTCAGCAATGTGGAGACTTTTGATCCATAACTCTCCTTTATGAAAATAGCAATAGCTGTCGTTGAAGCTCGCCCGGCCATCTCTCAGTGATTTTACCTCCGTACCGGTTAATACCATTCCCGCCACATATTTGTCATCTATGTGATATTCATAAAATGCGGAACGGTTGCGTATGTTGGCCATGGTTTAGTGAGATGATTTCCCGGACTTCAAAAACGTATTATTCCGGGTTAGGATTCCAGCAATGTGAGAAGGGTGGCTAATTTTTCCTTTAATTCTTTACGAGGTACGATCAAATCGAGGAAGCCGTGATCCATCAGAAATTCTGAACTTTGAAAGCCTGCCGGAAGATCTTTTTTTATGGTTTCCTTAATAACGCGTGGTCCGGCAAATCCTATCATTGCACCCGGTTCTCCTATATTAACATCCCCTAACATGGCGAAGGAAGCTGTTGTTCCGCCATAGGTTGGGTCTGTACAAAGAGAAATATACGGAATACGCGCGTCGGACAACTGCGACAACTTTCCGGAGGTTTTAGCTAATTGCATTAATGAGAAAGCACTTTCCATCATTCGGGCGCCGCCACTTTTGCTGATAATCAGCAGGGGAAAACGATGTTGAAGGCAAAAGTCCACTGCCTTGGCAATTTTTTCACCCATTACACTTCCCAGGGAACCACCAATAAAATTGAAATCCATACAGCAGATTACCAGCGGATGACTATGAATTTTACCACTTGCTACCGAAATCGAATCGTTCAGATTGGTTTTTCGATAGGCTTCCTCCAGCCGTTTCTGGTAGGGCTTCAGATCATTAAATTTCAAAAAATCAACCGACCGGATATTGGCAAATAACTCTTCGTATTGCTGATCGTCAAATAAGATATTAAAATACTCCTGGCTGCCTACACGGTGGTGATATTCGCATTTAGGACAAACAAATAAATTGTCCTTAAGTTCAAGAATAGTGCAGGTATATTTACAATTGGGGCATTTAATCCACAACCCGTCCGGCGTTTCTTTCTTTTCGGCGGTGGAGGTGAGAATGCCCTTTTTGATTCTTTTGAACCAACGACTCCTTGCTTCATCATTATTGCTGTCCTCACCGGTAAGGTGGGCATCAAAATCTTCTTCGTGTTGCATCTTTGTGCTTATGTTGGACTTCAAGATTAGTGAATTTATCGAATAATAGCAAAAATAACCGTTTTGCTAATTGGTAACCGATACCCGGAATATGTACGGTTATATTGCTAAAACGCAGTGAACAACAGGCAAACAAAAGTAAGGGGCGCAAATATAAGCAAGAAATAATTTTATGAGGAGAAGGCAGATTGATCTTTTTTAGTATCTTGATTGCCAAAAAGTTTTACATGTCACAACAAAGAAAAATTACATTGCAGGAATCGGAAATACCAACACATTGGTACAATATTATGGCAGATATGCCCAACAAACCCCTGCCACCCCTGCATCCCGGTACGAAACAACCGGTTGGCCCCGAAGATCTGGCTCCGCTGTTTCCGATGGAGTTGATTAAACAGGAGGTGAGTACGGATAAATGGATTGAGATTCCCGATGAAGTGAGGGACCTGTATTCCATCTGGCGGCCTACACCCATGTTTAGAGCCTACGCGTTGGAAAAAGCTTTGGGTACTCAATCTAAAATTTACTATAAATACGAAGGGGTAAGTCCCGCTGGATCACATAAGCCCAATACTGCCATTCCACAGGCTTATTATAATATGAAAGAAGGGGTGAAGAAGATTTCAACCGAAACCGGGGCAGGGCAGTGGGGCAGTGCACTCAGTTTTGCCTGCAAACTATTTGGCATTTCCTGTGAAGTGTATATGGTTAAAGTGAGTTATGAAGGAAAGCCTTACCGGAAAATCATGATGAATACCTGGGGGGCAACAGTACACGCATCACCCAGTAAACTCACTAATGCCGGCCGGGCCATCTTAGCTGAAGATCCTAACTCTCCCGGAAGTTTGGGAATTGCCATTTCAGAGGCAGTGGAAGTTGCCGCTACACATGACGATACAAAGTATTCGTTGGGTAGTGTGTTAAATCATGTATTGATGCATCAAACTATTATTGGTTTGGAAGCATTAAAACAAATGGAGAAAGCAGGGGACTATCCGGATATTGTGATAGCACCATTTGGCGGCGGATCGAATTTTGCCGGAATTGCCTTCCCCTTTTTACAACACAAATTAACCGGCGGAAGAAACGTGAGGGCAGTGGCGGTGGAGCCTACATCCTGTCCTAAATTAACCCGCGGTGTTTTTCGTTACGATTTTGGTGATACCGCCGGGATGACGCCGCTTATTCCGATGTACACCCTGGGACACAATTTTATCCCGTCGCCAATTCATGCAGGAGGACTTCGCTATCACGGCGCCGGGGCTATCGTGAGCCAGTTGTTAAAGGACGGTATTATAGAGGCCAGCGCTATCAATCAAACCGAGTGTTTTGACGCGGGGCTTCTGTTCTCCGGTACGGAGGGAATCATTCCGGCTCCGGAAGCTACGCATGGTATTGCTGAAGTGATCAGACAGGCCAAACAGGCAGATAAAGAAGGTGTTTCAAAAACCATTCTGTTTAATTTATGTGGACACGGCCATTTTGACCTGAGTGCCTATGATCAGTATCTCAATGGTAAGCTGGTTGACTACGAAGTGTCGCAGGAAGATATCAATCATTCTCTGGCAGCGCTCAATACGCCGGCGATATAATTACGCAGTATTGACGGAATAATTAAGAAGGTGCAGCATTAAATCTGCACCTTTTTTTTAGCAAAATGGTTGAATGTGATTAGGATTTTCCGTGGCGTATTGGCGGTTACACCGTAGGCTCCCAACCCGGCTCATATTCACGGCTCCAGAGCTGCAGGGCTTCCGGGTTGTTGAGAATGTGTCCGTTTGCCGGGTCGGTTTGAAGTGTATGCCCTGTTCGCTGTGCGATATTACCTAACTGCACTAGCAAAGTGCTCTGGTGCCCGCCGATGATATCAGAGCGAACCGGGGCGCCATTACGGATGCCGTCAAAAAAATTACGGATATGAAGTGCGTCAAGTTCCTGCGCAGGACTCGACAGGTTGCGCGGGTCTATCAGGTCTTCGTGTTTTACCGCTTTTACGATCTTGCCTTTCAAATCAAAAATGGTGTAGGCGTTTCCTCCTTCAATTAATATAGAACCGTTTTCACCATAAAATTGAACACCAACAGAGCTTCCCTCTACCGGCTGCCCGTTGCAACTTCTTCCTTCCCAGGTAATCATGCTGTTGTTGTTAAATTCCAGGTTGATCACCTGAGTATCCGGAGTCTGCCAGTCATCGCTATAACGGTAACGACCACCTGCTGAACTTACTTTTACCGGGTAATCTACCTGAAGTCCCCATCGAGCCAGGTCAACCATATGCGTACCGTTATTGAGTGCCTCCCCGGTTCCCCAGTTCCAGAACCAATGCCAGTTGTAATGGATGAGGTTGTCCTGATACGGCCGTCTTGGGGCCGGGCCCTGCCACAACTCGTAATTGAGCCAGTCCGGTACAGGCACTATTTTTCCTTTTCCAATGGACGGGCGGTTATTGGAATACCAGGTTTTTGCAAAATACGGACGACCGATTGCACCGCTGTGAACTGCAGCGATGGCTTCCATCACCTTCGGCCACGACCGGCGCTGGTTACCCATTTGTAATACCCGGTTGTATTTTTTTTGTGCGGCAATAAGCATCTCACCTTCCTTAGGGTTGTGGCTGCAGGGCTTTTCCAGATACACATGTTTGCCTGCCTTGCAGGCCAACAGCGCAGCAGGCGCATGCCAGTGATCGGGTGCTGTTACAATCAGTGCGTCCATATTTTTATCCTCGAGCGATTCCCGAAAATCCGGTGCTGCTGACGGACGTTTCTGCTGCAATTTCTCAATGGCGGCAATACATTTATCCGCCGCCCGTTTATCAACATCAGAAACATATATTACCTCGCATCCCTTTTGTACGGCAAAATTGGTACTTACTGCCAACCCACGGCTGTTTACTCCCATAACGCCTACGCGTATGCGTTCATTGGCACCCATGATACCTGCATAACTTTTGGCGGTGAAACCAGGTAAAATGCCTCCAATGGAAAAGGCCGCTGTTCCGGCAATCGTTTTCTTTAAAAAATTTCTCCTGGAATTTTTCATTTTCATATGTATTTTTTTGGATCTGTATTAAATTGGGAAACCCATATTCAGCCTCTTGTAAAAAAAACCATAATTGGTGTTATGCTTTTGCTTTCTTCATTATCGCATCAATGCTTACCGGTACACCACCTTTACTCTTACTTTCATCGGCTGCTTCCATAAATGCACATATCTCCAATGTTTCTTTACTGCTTACCGGCGGAATACCGGTTTCGAAAAACCGGATGATCTCAACAAGTAATACGTCGTAGCCATCGAAAGGACCCAACGCAGCGGTTCCGTTTTCTCCAAATGCGATACCGCCGTATCCGCTCTTACCCGACCGGGTGCCACGGAAGGTACCAATGCGGCCGCCTTCCCAGGTACCTGCTACCAGATCCGTATCAGGGGTATACACCCGAACAACTTCTTTACAGCCGGTACCCATTACCGTAAACAATGTTTCAACACCATGAATGCCATACCAGAACAGATCGGGATGTGTTTTTTCCAGATACGCCGGGCTATAACAATCGGCTCCCAGTACTTTGCCCACTTTTCCTTTGGCAACTTCCTGGGCACTGGACATAAACCTTAGAGAGGATGAAGAAAACACAGGTACCTGGTTACGCTCTGCCGCTTCAAAAATCGCCATCGCATCTTTTAAGGACGCGGCAATCGGCTTATCAATAAATAACGGCTTGCGCGCTTTAATCACTTCCAGGGCTTGTTGTAAATGAAGTCGTCCATCGTTTGTTTCCAATAAAATTACATCGCACTTTTTCAGCAGATCGCTGATGGAGTTTACGATCTCAACCCCTAATTTTTTTACCGTATCTGTGTACTCCGGGATTCTTTTTACCGAAGATTCAATGTCGTTGCTGCCTTTGGGATACGCCGCTACAACCTTGTAGCCTTGATAATCTGCAGAAGCTCCTTCGGAGTTGAGTGCCTTCGTGAAAGCAATGCTGTGGGAGGTATCCAAACCAATAATGCCGACCCGCTTTTGTAATTTGTTATGGGGTGCAGACGATGCATTCAGATAGCCGGGAATACTCAAACCTATGCCGCCGGCAACAGCAGTGCTAATAAAACTGCGGCGTCCAAATTTTCTATTCATAAACGGTTAAAATGAGGGGATGAAAAAATGGGAATGAAGATACGTGAAATATACTGGTTTACGTACACGAATTGGGAAAGAATTCCTAATAGGTATCAACCTATCTTTACACTTACGGCAAAAAATTCTAATGGTTACGCTGGTGATGATCGGTAAAGTTGAGGTATTGCTGCCAGTCATAAAGGGTTACGTCGTGTTTACCCGTTCTGATATGGTACCGAATCATTTCACCGGTCGGCTGGTTAACAGAGGGCATTGTTTCGGAGGTTATACCTTTTAAATGATACAGTGCATATACCGGTCCGGCATTTTTCGCAGAGAGAAATTCTCCTTTTGGATCGGCCCATTTATCTTCTTCGGCGCTGGCCACATATAAAGGACGGGGAGCCATTAGGGAGAGCAACATGTGCTGATCAACAGGGAGTTTTTCAGGATGGTCGTTGTAACTCTTGTAACGTTCTATAAACCAGTGTGGGAAACTGGTGTTCAGGTTGCGGATAGTTTCACCAAAAATTCTTCGGGAAAGGGCGGCGCCTCCTTCACCCGAATTGTTGGAGATTACGATTTTAAAACGCCGATCATTTGCGCCGGCCCATAAAGCCGTTTTGCCGAGGCGGGAGTGTCCTATCAAAACGGATTGCGTGGCATCTACGTCTTTATCCGTTTCCAGATAATCCTGGATTCTGCTTAACCCCCACGACCATGCACCGATAGCGCTCCACTCATTCGATGCAATATGTAAGTTTTCCTTCATGGAGGTGCGTACACCCTCCTTCCAGCCGTCTTTATGGTCTGGTTCCAGGTCGTAATAATGAGCGGTGGCAACGCCATATCCTCTGTTGATGATTTCGTCTATTGGCCACCGTGATGCAGAAGTACCTCTTGAACTTTTGATGGCTTCGCTGTCGGATATTTGCTCATCTTTCTTTTTAAAATACCTTGAGGGGATAATAGCCGCGTCTTCGTTAACCGTGTGGTTGCCATTGAAGTTCAGTCCAACAAATACAGGAATCTGCTTACGGCCTCGGGGTAAATACAGGAGCAGATTCATGTGAGGCGCATCAGCTCCTTCCGAAAAGTAAATGGTAACCTGTTTTCTTACCGCCTTTCCGTTCAAAGCAGAACCGGACTCCGTTATTTTGAAATGTAAACCAGAAGGTTTTCCCGGTATCTTACCGTACACCTGTTCCGTAAATAGCTTTAAAATATACGGTCGTTGTTGCTGTTCCCATTCCTTAACGGTAGTTACCGTTTTTCCCTGCGGAGATAGCAATGGATTCGGCAGGGTATAGGGGGGTAATTTGGATTCATCATAGTTGGCAGGCAAATTTTGTGCAAAAGATATCAAATGGCCGGCCAGCAGGAAAACAAAAAAAGAATTTTTCATATTATGAGGATGACAATTTTTGTTGGTGATTATGGTATGAATATAAAAAAAACCGGTTAAACAATGTGTTTTGAGTGGTATTCCATTTTTGATGTTAAACGAATACCACTACATTTGAGCCATGATATTGCCAGCACATTTTAAGGATATTTTTGAACCGGATTTGCTTCGGGAGATGGAAAGAAAAGTGGAAAGACAGGCCGCCAGGGCAGGAACGGTTATTTTGGATGTAGGGCAACTGATTCGTGTAATGCCAATTATTTTATCGGGTTCCCTGCGGGTTTCCCGCACAGATGAGAGCGGAAAAGAAATTCTGCTTTACTATATTAATCCGGATGAAAGCTGTGCCCTCACTTTTACCTGTTGTATGGAACATTTTCCCAGTGAGGTGAAAGCCGTTGCAGAAGATGATATTGAGTATTTAACTGTGCCCATACAGGTGATGGATGAGTGGCTGATGACGTATCCCACGTGGAAGAGCTTTGTGATGAAGACCATCCGCAGCCGGTTTAATGATATCCTCAAGACTGTTGATCAAATCGCATTTCAAAAGTTGGATGAACGGCTGGTGACCTATCTGAAAGAAAAATCGAAGGCAACCGGATCCCTGCTGATCAATCTTTCGCATGAACAAATTGCCACGGAGTTGGCCACCTCCCGAGTAGTGATTTCACGCCTGCTCAAAAAGTTGGAAAACGAAAAAAGGTTGCTGCTGTACCGTAACCAAATCAAATTGTTTAATGCATTATTTCAAATGTAATTACCTTATGATAAATGTTACGACTGGGGACGAGTGGGTGTGTTGCGGAATGAAGGTAAAGTCTTATTTTTAATACAGGTATTTCAAAGTTTTGCACTATTCCATCTTTCTGCAGGCAACAAAATCATACATGTCATCGTAGCGTTTCACTACATATCGGCATTTTATCCACAAGCGTAAATTTGAAATGCTTCCAAGTTAATGCCAACCCTTAATTTTGTGATGAAATGGAAATAGTCAAAATCTATTTTAGTGCTTTATCGATGCTTTAAGTAAGTTCATTTTTCGGATTTAGAGCGTAACACAATAATTCCCCTGAGAGAGCCAATAGCAAAGATCACGTTGTATTTGATGTGCTTACCCAAAATACTGAAGCTATGCATGCGAACCTGTCCGGCATCTTTGTGCGCTTTTGTTTCGTGCTTGCCCTGTTCTTCATTTCCTGCAACAAGGAGATAGATAATGAAAAGGATATCATGGCCGCTATTCGGGGTCAATGGCTATTTATGTCCAATTCAGTAATTACTGAGTCGGTAACCACCTATACGGTTGATGGTGTTGTTTTCCGTAATAAAGTAACGGCAAACTACGTAACCTACAACAATGAGGGTAATGTTACGATCGTTGACGGTATTATGACCGGGACCGATATACGCTTTGATGTGATCGCCAACTCCTATTTTTCATTTTACGTGGGTAATGACAATGAGGAAGACAGTGTTGAAGTGCCGTTTACAAATTACATGGATTCGGCATATACTGTACAACGCAGTTTTGTGATCGTAAGGCCGGATTCGGTTTATTTTCCGCAGGGAACATTAATGAATATTCCGGATATCAATGGAGAAGAAAGAAGTTCAGGAAATATACCACAGGGGGGAACGATAAGATGGTTTGATAATGCCATGAAAATTACGACGTCGTCAACAGATGACTATAGTTTTGTAGAAGGGGGAACCACTTATCAGGTAATAAAGAAAGAGCAGGTTGAAGTCAATTTATCCAAACTGAATTAATAAAAGACGATTGTTACGTAAACGGTAATTCCAATGGAATATAAACGAAACAACGGATTGCGATTGGCTTAACGCAAACTCGGAATTGATAGCCAGCAGTGGGTTGGACTGCGGCCGGTACCGACTACCGCTGTGAACAAAACAATACTGCGAAACCCGCGCCAATGCATCACAGATAACGGATTATTTTGCATAGCACCTCAACAAAAGAATTAGCCCAAAAACAGGTTTCGGTGAAAATGTGTAGCTTCGCAGGCATTTATGATGTTCGCTTTTTGCACTAAAAAAAGATAAAAAACTCTTTAATACTTAAATTGATTTTATTATGAGCCATCAGTTATCTGCACCCGAAGAACTGGACATGCGGGTGTTCATTCCCATTGAAAGACATAAACGCCTTATTCAGCTATTTAAAGAATTGCCGGTGGGAGAGTGCTTTATTTTTATTAATGACCATGATCCTATTCCATTGTTTTATGAATTTCGATCCATTTACGGCGACGTGGTGGGTTGGGAATACCTCAACCGGGGCGGAAGGGAATGGAAGGTAAAAGTTACCCGCACAGAAGCCTCGCAGGGGAGAGAATTTACGGATATCTCTACCCTGCTTGATCTCCGCAAAGCCGACGCTAAGGAGTGGAAGCAGATTGTATTTCACCGCTATGGCATGATGCAGCAGGGAGATACCATGGAAATCATTGCCGCAGAAGACCCCAGGGAGATTCATGGCATTTTTGTAAACAAGTTTGAAGGACAGCACACGTGGATTTACAAAAAACAGGAGCCCAACGAATACGTAGTACACATTACCAAGAAAGAAAAAAGCGGACTGGGAGACGATGGTTTTTCGGTGGTCAACGAGTATGATCTTCGTCCCTATCCACCGGCAGAGCGGCATGAAATGTTTTATAAAGCATTTGCTGATATCAAAAGTGGCGAAGCTTTTGAGTTTGTTAACGACCATGACCCGTTACCACTTTATTACCAGATGGAAGCGGAAAGCCAGGAACCATTTAAGTGGGAATATCTCGAAAAAGGACCTGAGGTATGGAAAGTGCGGGTGATAAAAATTACTAAGACAAAAGCGTAGCAGAAAGCCCGATTTCCCGGATTGAATTCAATAAGCCTCTTTTTCGCCCACGCGCAAGGGAGGCTTATTGTTTGTAGTTTTTTGTGCTGCTACCGGTAGAAAAACGGCTTTAATTCGATCCGGACTCTGCTTCTTTTTCCATCATCAGAAAGGCTTTGATAAAGCCATCCAACTCACCATCCATCACGGGTTGCACGTTTCCAACTTCATAATCCGTGCGGTGATCTTTGATCATTTTATACGGATGAAATACATAGGAACGTATCTGGCTGCCCCATTCAATTTTTTTCTTATTGGCATTCGATGCATTTTTTAGTGCTTCCCGTTTGCGAAGTTCCTCTTCATACAATCGGCTCTTCAGCATTTTCAACGCCTTTTCGCGGTTCTCTCCCTGGGTTCTGCTTTGCTGACATTCTACAATGATGCCGGAGGGAATATGTTTCAACCGCACTGCAGTTTCTACCTTGTTCACGTTTTGTCCGCCCTTACCGCCGCTGCGATAAAATTCCCATTCAAGGTCGGCAGGGCTGACTGCAATTTCAATAGAATCATCAACCAGCGGATAAATATATACGGAGGCAAACGATGTGTGCCGCCGCGCATTGCTGTCGAAAGGTGAAATGCGCACCAGGCGATGAACCCCACTTTCCGATTTGAGAAATCCATACGCAAAAGGTCCGTCAAACTGGAGCGTACCCGATTTAATGCCTGCTCCATCTCCCTCTTGCCAGTCTAACTCTGTAACACTCCAGCCTTGCTTTTCGCCGTACATCCGGTACATGCGTGCCAGCATTTCAGCCCAGTCCTGACTTTCGGTTCCTCCGGCGCCACTGTTTATCTGCAGTACCGCGGGCAGTTCATCTTCGGGTTGGTTGAGTGTGCTTTTGAATTCCGCTTCTTCAATCCGTTCGGCAGCAAATTCATAGGCCGTTTTTACTTCTTCCTCGGTTCCTTCTCCTTCCTTCCAGAAATCAAACAATACGGCAAAGTCTTCCACAGCCGTATGCACACCTTCATACAGGTTAACCCAATATTCGTTGAGTTTGATGTCTTTGAGAATTTGCGTAGCCCTTTCATTGTCGTTCCAAAAGCCGGGCGAGAGGGTAAGTTGTTTGTCGTTGGTTATTTTGTCGCGCCTGTTGGCCACGTCAAAGAAACCTCCCCAATCCCAAAAGGCGGGACCTCATATCTTTAAGTTGCTCTTGTGTCATAGCGGGCAAAAGTAAGGGAAATTTGAGATTTGAGATTTAATATTTGATATAAAGGTTGGCGGTTCGCTGCGATCTCACATGCGCGTATTGGGTACACTTGTCAATTATTACACAGAAATGTATTCACCGGCAACAATCTTTCTTTACAAATAGGCTTTTCAAAAAGTGAAGAAAAGAAAATATGATCTTTTTTGTTGTCATACTATTTTGAAACTTATGGTGGTTGATGAAATCCGGCATAAAGTTACAAATAAATATACGGTGTTGGTCGCGGGGTGTATTTCAAGTTGTCGCAACAAATTTACTTCCCGGTAGATGAAACGCTAACAGATATCAGAAACAGCAAGTTTAGATTCCTCCTGAGGTCGGCATGACAAGCGGCATAATATATCTTGGGCAGCAGTGCTAATGTTCCGCGATTGCACAATGTTGAACATTGCACTACAGTTTGTCATGCCGACGTGCGGAGGCATCTGTGTTTATACCACCCGGAAAACTACTATATGCGAAAATCTTGAATGCACCCCGTTGGTCAACCAGATAACCCCAAGGCGGCATATCAATTCGCCCTCGTTAACAATGCATTTCCGAAACGATATACTGGCAAAAGCCAGGTAAATCAGTTTACAAAATTCCAGAAGATTCCCACTTTAAACAATAGTCCCTGGTAAGGATAGGACGGTGCTGCCATATTATTGTTGGTAAATGAAAAGCCATCCATTTCAAGGGTATTCAGATTCTCTAATCGTACAAACGTACTGAAACTCCTGATTCGGAAATTTAAAAAAGCGGCGATGTCGGGTAGGTTTGCAATGCGGATACTGTCCTGCGGAAAGAACTGCCCTGCTATCGGCGAATAGTTATCAGCAGTATAGGGCGTGAAATATCTTGAATCTAATCCTACTGCAAGGTTCAGGTTCTTGAAAAACTGACCTTGAAAAACAATGCGGTTCCGTAAATACAACAGCGGAATATTAACGGGTGTATTACCGGCGGTTTTCTGAAGAACAACATCGGCATACCAATGCCAGAATTTACTTAACCGAAAATCTTTACTTCCCCTGATTTGTAGCACATTGAATGGAGCAGACTGTTGTTC
>JADZFY010000105.1 GCA_020854215.1 Chitinophagaceae bacterium
GATATACTTCATCTTTTTCAGGCATTACGGCATAACGGTTCACAAATTGCAGCCTCCGTAAATCAGCATCCATCAATGCATCTGGTTGGGCATCCTGGCTGTGAAAGGATAGCAATTGCCTGTAAATGAGAAGTGCTTTATGATGAAGGGAGGCGGTATCCTTTGTTGGAAATTTATGGTGGATAAAATCTGCGACAGGGTCAAACGCAGCATTTTCTGTAATGCTAAATGCGTAGGCTGGTTTTGTAATATTCCTTTCGTCATTTTCAAAATAATCCAGTGCCCGGTGAACCAAAAGGTCGTATAGGGTTGGACGAAGGTGCCGGGTATTGCCTTTGACTATAATCGGGTCATATACGTTAAGCCTGGTTTGTTGCAATAGCTTTTCGTCGCCGAGCGATGCGAGGTAGAGCCTGCTTATTTTTTGGTGCAGGTCGTCTAATGTCCAGGTGCTGAGGTCTTCACTTTTGTCATTTGCCGTATTGGTGCGGTTATAAAATTTCCAACGATTGCTTTGAAGGTATTGCCAGTACTTTTCTGCAGCTACAGATTGCAGAATATTGCGTACCGGAGCTTGTGTGGTTTGAATTTCCGTTTCCAGTGTACGAATGCCGTCTTCCGTTCCGTATTCTGTTAAAGGCTGTTCCAAATGAATCTGATACAGGAGTGCCTTTGTTAGCTGGGCCTGATTTTTTTCCTTTTTTGCCCGTTGGTATATCTTTTTTACTTCAGCGAGTGCCGTTTGTGGCAGGCCTTTTTCTTCGATTAGCTGGTCTACTTTCTTCCAGGCAGCATCATAACTCATCTTTGTTTGGCTTTTAAGTTGGATGAATATAAGGGTACATATTACAGATAACAACAATGGTTTTATGAATCTCATAGTGTTTCAATTAAACAATTTTCAAAAATAGGCACTCCGATGGATACTTCCGGGTTAAAGAGATGCGTGGGTTAGAGCAATTACACACATTATTTTGGGTTTTATGGTTTTTTCATAAACCCGACAATTTGACTTAAAAGCAGGGTTGGCAAACTTGTTGCCTGTTTTATTTACACTTATACAATACGTTAGGATTATGGAAGAATTTAAGAAGCGAAACGCGGAGCATCATGAAAATGCGTCATCTAAAGAAACAGGCAACCTTAATGAAAGCGCAGAAATGACAGTGGAAGCGAACGAATCTGTGGAATTGACCAATGAATTGGAAAATCTTCAGAACGAGTTGGCAGAACAAAAAGAGAAATACCTGCGTCTTTATGCCGAGTTCGACAACTTTAAGCGGCGGAATGCCCGCGAAAGGGTTGAGTTGTTGCAGACTGCCGGAAAAGAGGTAATTGTTTCTTTGCTGGATATTTTGGATGACTGCGACAGAGCCGAACTCCAGATACAGGAATCCGGACAGTCGGGTGATGCCGTGCAGGAAGGCGTATTTTTAATTTTTAACAAATTCAGGTCTGTCTTGTCTTCTAAGGGTTTGAAAGCGATGGATTGCAAAGGGCAGGACTTTAATCCGGACGAACACGAAGCGGTAAGCCAAATACCGGTTACCGATACAAATTTGAAGGGAAAGGTGATTGAAGAAATTGTAAAAGGGTACTATCTCAGCGATAAAATCATTCGTTTTGCCAAAGTAGTGGTAGGACTATAAATGGGGCAGTCAGAATGCCCTTTCAAAATCGGTGATGCGAAGGGTAGGGGTTAACTTATATCCTGCACTTTCCAGATTATCATATTGAAGTATATGAAAAGAGATTATTACGAAGTATTAGGTGTTTCTAAATCTGCATCTGCAGAGGATCTCAAAAAAGCCTACCGGAAAGTGGCGATGCAGTATCATCCCGATCGCAATTCCGGCGATAAAGCGGCTGAAGAAAAATTTAAGGAAGCTGCTGAGGCTTATGAAGTACTCAGTGATTCAGGTAAAAGATCTCAATACGACCGGTTTGGTCACGCTGGCATGGGGAACAATGGCCGGGGTGGTTTCGGTAATATGAACACGGAAGATATCTTTAGTCAGTTTGGAGATATTTTTGGTGATGATATATTCGGAAGTTTTTTTGGCGGAGGAAGCAGAGGCGGAGGACGCCGGAGTCATGGCGTTAGAGGAAGTAACCTCAGGGTCAAAATAAAGTTGAATTTTGAGGAGATAGCCAATGGTGCCACGAAAACCATTAAGGTTAAGAAGTATGTTGCCTGTAGTTCATGTAATAGCACGGGAGCAAAAGATAAAGGTGGCGTACAAACCTGCTCGTCCTGCGGCGGAAGTGGGCAGGTAAAAAAGGTAACCAACACTTTTTTAGGGCAGATGCAAACGGTTACAACCTGCCCAACCTGTAACGGTGAGGGTACCACCATCACCAGCAAGTGTACAAGTTGCCGGGGTGAAGGCAGGGTATATGGTGAGGAAACCGTGAACATTGAAATACCTGCAGGTGTGCAGGAGGGTATGCAGTTGAGTATGAATGGCAAAGGCAATGCAGGAGAAAGAGGTGGCGCACCCGGGGATTTGATTATTTTAATTGAAGAAGAAAGCCATCCATATTTGCAAAGAGACGGATTGAATGTGGTTTTTGATCTGCATATGTCATTTACCGAGGTGGTTTTTGGTACACAGGTTGAAGTCCCTACAATAGATGGTAAAGCAAAAATAAAAATCCCAACAGGCACACAAAGCGGAAAAATATTCCGGTTAAAAGGGAAGGGTTTTCCGGCTATTAATTCATACGAACGAGGCGACCAGCTAATTCATGTAAATGTATGGACACCGCAACATGTGAGTGCGGAGGAAAAAGCCATTCTTGAAAAATTGCAGGACTCACCCAATTTTAAACCCCAGCCTCAAAAAGGCGAAAAAAGTTTTTTTGAAAGGGTGAAGGAAATGTTTGGCTAATGTAATCTGTTTTTTTGGACGGATTCTTATAAAACGGACTTTGGGAGTATTATCCGGAAGGTTGTTCCTTTTCCGGGTTCAGAATGTTTAACAAACAACTGTCCGCTGTGGTACTGCTGAATGATGCGCCGTGAAAGTGTGAGTCCCAACCCCCATCCACGTTTTTTTGTAGTAAAACCGGGTTTGAAAACGCTGTTGAAATGTGATGTGGCAATACCCTTACCGGTGTCTGATACATCAATTTGTACATGCCGGCTGGTTTCCGATATATCAATGGTAATCGTTCCTTTTCCTTTCATTGCGTCTAAAGCGTTTTTCAGCAAATTTTCAATAACCCAGTCGAACAGCGATGCGGAGATCTTAATGAAAACGGATGCTGCATTTCCGCTGTTGATGATAAACTGCATTTTCTCCGGCGATCTGCGGCGAATGTAATCCACCATATTTTCAATTTGTTCCAGCACATCTTTTTCTTCGAGTTTTGGAGCACTTCCAATTTTGCTAAACCGGTCAGACACCAGTTGTAATCTGTCCACGTCTTTGGCAAGTTCCGTAGCTATTTTTTCATTGTACGGGTCTTCTTTCATCATGGCAACCCAGCCTTGTAATGAAGTAACAGGAGTACCCAGTTGATGTGCTGTTTCTTTAGCCATTCCCGCCCACAGTTGGTTTTGAACCGATTTGTTTCGGGTAGCCAGGGCGTACAGGGCAAATACAATAAATAATGCAACAATCACCAATTGAACCAGCGGATAATACTTTACTTCCTGCAACAGTGTGGAATTGCCATAGTAATAAAAGTCTTTTTTGCCATTGAGCGGATCAATATAAACTATAGGTTCGTGCTGACTCTTAAACTGGCGTACTTTCTGATGCAGGTAGTTTGGGTTCTTGCTTATTTTGGACGAATCGAGATTGATATACTGCAGGATAACACCCGCTTCATTAACGCCAATAATGGGTATATCCGTGTTGTTGATAATGATCGCAGAAACCAGCCGGGTATCAGTATCTGCGGGAGAATTGATTAGGAATTTCTCCGCTTCCACCCATAATTCAACTTTCTCTCGTTCATCGGCTGCTATTTTATTGGCAAGGTACCGCGAATAGAAAATCGTACCCGTTACAATAGCAATAGCAATGAGCGAAAATGCAGTGCGCCAGTTAAAAAAGCGAGGAAACATATTTAAAAATAGCGAAACGGTATCAATGCTTACTTTATTTTTGGAGAAATAATTCTAAACGTTGTCCCATTATCCAACAGTAGCCGTAGTGATTTTGAACTGGAACGGCAGAAAATTTTTAGAACAATTTCTGCCTTCACTGATGGCTACCACGTATCCCAATGTGCAAATGATAGTTGCGGATAACGGATCCTCTGATGATTCCTTAAATTTTCTTGACAGTAACTATCCACAGGTAGTACAACTTCGGAGCACTACCAATGAAGGATTTGCCACAGGATATAACCGGGCTTTGCAACAAGTGAATGCCACCTATTATGTTTTATTAAATTCCGACGTAGAAGTGACGCCCGGATGGATAGAACCTGTGGTTGAACTGATGGAAAGTAATACTGTAATTGGAGCATGCCAACCCAAAGTATTGTCCTGGCATGATAAGCGTTTATTCGAATACGCAGGCGGCTCGGGTGGGTGGATTGATGTTTATGGTTACGCATTCTGCAGGGGGAGAATATTTGATGTATGTGAAAAGGATGAGGGCCAATATGACGATACCACTCCTGTATTTTGGGCTTCCGGTTGTGCTTTGTTTGTGCGTGCTGAAGTATTTCATGGTTTGCATGGATTTGATACGTTGTTTTTCGCGCACCAGGAGGAAATTGATTTGTGCTGGAGGATGCAACTGGCAGGATACCTGGTGTACGTATGTCCGTTATCGGTAGTGTATCATGTGGGTGGCGGAAGCTTGCCCAAAAGTAGTCCCCGAAAAGTTTATTTGAATTACCGGAATAGTCTTATCATGCTTTTCAAGAATTATGACGGCACGGAAAAGATATGGAAAATCCCGTTTCGGCTGGTGTTGGACGGACTAAGCGCGGTACAACAACTATTCCGGGGGAATGTACAATTTGCCATCACAATATTTAAAGCACATATTGCTTTTTATGGTTGGTTGATTGGAGCAAAAGAGAAAAAGTATTTTCCTCAAAAACGGGTGGCTACTCCCCGGGGTATTTATCAGCGTAGTGTAGTATGGCAGTATTTTGTGAAAAAGAAGCGGTATTTTACAGAAATTATTGATGGAAAAGGGTAATTGTTATTCGGTAACCGCTATTTTTGCAACGTAAATAACCCAGATATGGAACAACAGGAAGTAACAGTTCAACAGGATAAAGATTTTGCCTGGAGTTGGGTAAAATCCTCTCGTTTTTTGTTTTATATGCAGATCGTGGCACTTACTGCATTTTTGATTGGTGGAAGCTATGCGCTTTACCAACATCGGTATAAGGGAAAGCCTGAAGTAACGGTTCCGGAGAATACTTTATACACACCCAAGTATAAATAGGTAAGGGAAGTTTAGAAAAATTTTGCTGTTAAAAAGCAATCCTTAATTTTGCACTCCCCAAACAGTTCTTTAATATGCGGAAGTAGCTCTCCCGAAGCTTCGGGAGGTAGAGCATCCCGCACATGCGGGACCAAGGTCGGGGTGATCAGTTCGAGCCACGACAAAAAAATAGTTCTTAATAATATGCGGAAGTAGTTCTCCCGAAGCTTCGGGAGGTAGAGCATCCCGCACATGCGGGACCAAGGTCGGGGTGATCAGTTCGATCCACGACAAAAAATAGTTCTTAATAATATGCGGAAGTAGCTCTCCCGAAGCTTCGGGAGGTAGAGCATCCCGCACATGCGGGACCAAGGTCGGGGTGATCAGTTCGAGCCACGACAAAAAA
>JADZFY010000106.1 GCA_020854215.1 Chitinophagaceae bacterium
GGAGTAAATCTTGAAAATTTGCCGTTTCCTTTCCATCAGCGCATCAATACGTTCTAATTGGGCACAACCCAGGGCGGCCTGTAGATTCGTCATCCGGTAGTTATAGCCACATTCGGTATGCCAGTATCTTTTCTCCTTACTCATGGCATGATCGCGCAGGTGGCGCAATCGGTTGTACAAGGCCTCATCGTTAGTGGTTATCATACCACCTTCACCCGTAGTAATATTTTTGTTGCCGTAAAAGCTAAAGGAACCGCACACGCCCCAATTTCCAACCTTTCGGCCGTGGATACTTGCACCGTGGGCCTCCGCTGCATCTTCAATAACCAACAGGTTGTGTTTTTCCGCAATAGCGTTAATGGCGTTCATGTCTGCCGGATGCCCGTATAGATGTACCGGCATAATCGCCTTTGTACGCGACGTAATCACTTTTTCCAGCTCCCGTGGATCCATACACAGGTTATAGGGATCAATATCTGCAAATACCGGTACGGCGCCCGCCTGGAGAATGGTATTTACCGTTGCCACAAAAGAAAGATCGGGAACAATTACCTCATCGCCTTTGCCAATTCCCAAAGCAACCAATGCGAGATGAAGGGCTACGGTTCCGTTGGATGTGGCCACGCCATACCGCGTACCGCAAAAGGATGCAAACTCTGTTTCAAACCGGTCAATATATTTTCCCAGCGATGAAATCCAGGTTGAGCTTACAGCGTCTGTCACATAAGCTATTTCTTTGTCTGTAATAGAGGGTTTGGAGATGGGGATAAATGAATTATTCATATTTAAAAAGTGTTATCGCCAGGATTCTGTGGGCTTCTTCTTCAAAGGAACGCAGATCACGCTGACAATGTGAATTAGCGTAGCGGCTGAAAGAACAGGTCTGTATTACTCTTTTCCGGTATAGAATTCGTTGTTTATCACTTCCGGAAACTATTGCGCTATGTTTTTTCTCCTCGGTTTTTTAATAATGTTTTGCCCACCATCGCCGATAAACGCAATTACAAGCTTGCATTCTGGGTGGTTTTTTATATTTCCGTACTCCTTTTAGCTTCATCGTACTCATTTCAACTATCGGCAAATACGGTGCTTTTCGCCGCAACAAAACGGATATTATCACAAAAAAAGTGAATGAAGAGCAGCTCGTTTACACACCCGCACACAGTAATTGCGACTGGACTATTTATCGTTACAGCGACTGCTTTCTTCAAAAGTAAATTCAGTTTTCAGTATTACGAAGCAGATCGCCGATGCGTTTAATCTGTTCACTATAAGTATTTTTCAGGGAAAGGTGAATTCTCTCCTTTTGTAATTCAATGGTGTTATGCATTTCTAACGCTTGCATGGAATCACAAAAAATTGATACCATTTCTTCATTTTTATCTTTGGACGACATCAGCATTAGCGGATTTCCATGGTGTATGGAGAGATACGTGGTTATCAACAGCTTGCCTGTACTTAGATATTCAAAAACTTTGTGAGAATTTTCTGCGTGGTAATTCTTATAGTCAGGCTTGTAACAAAGCAAAAAGCAATCTATTTCACTAAAAGCCTCCACCAGTGCCCCCGGATTTAAAAACCCGTGTAACACCACATTCGGTGTGCTTCGGAGAAAACTGTCCCATTTGACGTGTTCCGCATCTTCCCTGTTAAAATTCGTACTTCCAAAAAAATGAAATTCAACCTCCGTGTTTTCCTCAATAATTCTTTTTAGTACAGGAATATCCAGAAAGGGGATAAACAGATTTCCTGAATAACCCGCTTTCAATTTTTTGCCCCGCTTCCAAAATCTTTCTTCCCTTAAAATTGAAACTGCATTTTCTTCAAAATCACTATTCAGTCCATGATTGATGAAATGACATTTCTGACCCGCAGCGGAAAACTTATTACATATATTTTCTGATACAGAAAGCACGAGGTCTGCACCCCGGTTTTTTGCGTCCAGAAAATAATGATCATCTACCGGAAAGAAGATGCGTGTTTTCGCCGGTATCCACTGAATTGAGCGATATTGCTGATAACAACCAAAATCAATACAAACGTCAATTTGTTGAAATAGACTGCGCAGAATTTTCTGAAGGGCCTGCCTGATGAAAAAACGATACAACCACGGCCAATGGAATTTTAGTTTTTTCCCCAACGGAAATGGAACATTATACTCCAAAACTTCAAGGTTCAGCGCTTTGTCCGGCTTTACAAGTGAATAACCATTACCCTGGTAAGCAGGCGCTCCAATATAAAGCACCCGGTTATGCTGCGCCAAAGCTCTGGCATAATTATGCTTTGAAATAAAAAGGCCTTGCCAGGGTTGAGGTGAAAGTATAAGTATATTCTTGCCTCTGAAAAATTCGGTTTGCAACAGTTATACTTTTATTTTTTGTCTAACGAATTTCAGTGGCTTTAGTATCGTGTATCTGTCCCAAACACTCCTCTCGGTTTTAAATGCTGAATGTTCTCTTCGGGGAAGCCTCATGATTTTTTCAAACTCCTCTTCGGAAAAATCAAACTTCTTCAACACAAACTCGTAGTCCGATTTTAATTGCTGTGGATCATATCCCGGTTTTTTCAGTTCTTCTAACGCTTCATTTTTTTCCATCTGTCCCGAGAAGATAAGGTTTGAAAGATGTGCCTTGCGTTTATCTATTCCAAACTTAACGGGAAGAATATACCCCTGATAAAACCTTGTAAAAACCGATTCATAATGTTTGCCTCCGTAGTCTTTCCAGTTCAATTCGCTGGCGATGATCTCCTTCACCTGCTTCTTGTTATAAGGCAGATAGTTAAGCGGAAAAACTGTTTCCACTTTTTTAAGTTTCGTATATAAACGTTTTTTCGATGCGTTGAAAAAAGGAAAGGTTTTTAATTTCATCTTACCGTATTGGCGATGAATATCCTGAATGTTGACGTGGTCCGCTTTATTGAATATCCAATATGGAGGAAGGGTAGCTTCGGTAACCACATTCGCTCCGCTTAAAATGTATCGTATATTGTTTTCTGCGGCAAGCCGATACATTGTTCCGATTATCGCATGGTCGGTAATTGCTTCTATATCCACCACCGAGGCCTTCAGGTAAGCAATTTGCAAATCTTTAAATTCATTCCAGTCAACTACCAGGGTGTACAGGTCAAAACCAAGCTTAGCAATAATATTCTCGATATTCTTTACTGCAGATTCAGAGTTCCAGCCGTTATCAAAATGAACAATCAACGGACGTAATCC
>JADZFY010000107.1 GCA_020854215.1 Chitinophagaceae bacterium
AAAAATTTTGAAGGCCGTATTTTCAAAAGTTGATGCGCATTTTTCTGATTTCCATTTACATCTTAGTGAAATAACCCCTTATACAAGGCTAACTCAAAGCGAATTGTTTACTGGTGGAAATGTTGGACTATCCCTTGAAAGTGAACTAAAGAAGGAGATTCTATCTTCAGATAAAATTGATCTGTTGGTATCGTTTATCAAATTCAAGGGCATCATTATTCTGGAAAGAGAATTGAAGGACTTTACAAAAAGAGGTGGTCAATTGCGAGTAATTACTACCACTTATATGGGGGCGTCCGATTACAAAGCCATTCAATTGTTGTCAAAGCTGGATAATACGCAAGTAAAAATCTCCTATAATTCAAGTAATGAAAGGCTGCACGCTAAAGCATATCTATTTTATAGAAATACCGGCTTCCATACAGGTTATATTGGGTCTTCTAATTTTTCTCGTTCTGCATTAACTGATGGCTTAGAATGGAATCTAAAAATTACAACCAAAGAGGTAAGCCATATTATCAATAAATTTCAAAAGACCTTTGACTCCTATTGGGAGAGTGATGATTTTGAATCGTTCGACGATACCAGGCACAAAGAAAAATTAATCGAATCCTTGAATCGAGGAAGGAGTGGGAAAACTGTTGGCTTGGCCCTTTCATTTTTTGAAATAAAGCCATTCCCATTCCAAGAGGAGATTCTTGAGAAATTAGAAGTTGAAAGAACGGCTCATAATAGAAATCGAAATTTGGTAGTAGCAGCAACCGGTACAGGTAAAACTGTTATATCGGCATTTGACTACAAAAGATTTGGAAGTAAGAATAAAACAGCAAAACTACTCTTCTTAGCCCACAGGAAAGAAATATTAGACCAGGCACTATCTACATTTAGAGGCATTTTGAGAGACAATAACTTTGGAGAAATGTGGGTGGACGGTTATGAACCAACTAGCTATGAACATGTATTTGCTTCGGTTCAGACGATCAACAACCGACTTGAGAGTTTAAATTTATCTCCTCAGTATTTCGATTATATAGTCGTAGATGAGTGTCATCATCTTACTGCTAATAGTTATCGGGGTATAATCAATTTTTTTTCACCAAAGGTTTTGCTTGGCTTGACTGCTACTCCTGAAAGAATGGATGGGGGTGATATTCAAGAAGATTTTCACAATCGGATTGCGGCAGAGATACGATTGCCGGAAGCTTTAAATAGAAAACTGTTATGCCCATTTCAATATTTTGGGATTACGGATAGTATTGATTTGACAAAAGTGGGTTGGGAAAGGGGACGATATATTGCGAGTGAATTATCATCTGTTTACACTGCTAATGACAGAAGGGTTCTTGAAATAATAAAGGCTCTTGAGAAATATACGAAAGATGTTCATGATGTTCGCGCTTTGGGATTCTGCGTAACAATTGATCATGCCAAATTTATGGCTGAGAAATTTGTTCTTGCCGGATTGAAAGCTGACTTTTTAACAAGTGCAAATAATGAAAACAGAAGCAGTGTAAGAAATCAATTGCTCAGCAAAGAGATCAATTATCTTTTTGTGGTTGACATATTTAATGAAGGTGTTGATATTCCGGAAATAGACACAGCCTTGTTTCTAAGACCAACCGAAAGTTTGACAATTTTTCTGCAGCAATTAGGTCGAGGGTTACGCTTAGCCGAAAACAAGGATTGTTTAACCGTTTTGGATTTCGTTGGAAATTCAAGGCCTGAGTATAATTTTGAAAACAAGTTTAGGGCTTTAATTGGAAAAACGGCAACAACTGTTCATAAAGAAATTGGGGATAATTTCCCTCATTTGCCATTGGGTTGTTCTATTGTTTTGGAGAAAAAGGCCAAGCAAATTATTCTTGAAAATATCCAGGCTGCTACTACCTTAAATGGAAACCAAATTGTTCAAAAGATTCAAAAGTTCGAACACGACACAACATTAAAGTTGAACCTAAAAAACTTTGTTGAGTTTCATAATATCCCATTGCAACTAATTTATAAAAGAGGTGGTTGGAAAAGACTTTGTCAACGAGCAGGGAAAATAGAAAATTTTGAATCGGTCAATGAAAAGCACATAGTTAGTGCGGTTGCAAATAAGTGGTTGTCCTGTAGCTCTGAAAGCTATTTTCAATTCATTCTAGATCTTGCAAGAAGAGATTTTCAATTTTCATTAGACGATTTCAACAGTATGGAAAAACAAATGCTTTTAATGCTTCACTATGATATATGGCAAAAAGCAAATGAGTTTGGTTCGTTAGAATCAAGCATTCGAGAAATTGGCAAAAACAAAATAATGGTCAAGGAGATAATTGAAGTGTTGGAACTACTTGTCGACAGAATTGACTTCAAGGAGTTGGATACCAATTTACCGTTTCAGCAACCACTTAAAGTTCATGCCAGATATACCAGGGATCAGATATTAGCTGCATTTAGCCTAAGTAGCTTTGAGCGAAAATCACCAAGCAGAGAAGGGGTTGCAGAGGTTTCGGATTTGAATACCGAACTACTATTTATCAACCTGATTAAGTCCGAAGAAAATTTCTCCCCAACAACGATGTACGATGATTATGCGATCAATGAAACCTTGTTTCATTGGCAAAGCCAGAATTCCGCAGGTCCGGAAACCCCCAAAGGGTTATCCTATATTGAGCATCAAAAGAATCAGAAAAGAATTTTACTTTTTGTTCGTGAGAAAAGCAAAGACGAATACGGCATCACAATGGGCTATGTATTTGTAGGAGAAGGACAACTACGTGAACATTATGGTGCCAAGCCCATGAACATTAAATGGGAGTTGAACCAACCCCTGCCTCATTATCTGTGGAAAGATGCTGCAAAATTGCAAGTTGGATAACGTTTTCTGGTCTTAGCTTTCATAATATTTGCAAACAATTTGAATCCGTATTAACGAGCCCCAATTTTTGGGATATTTGCTTTTCCTAATAGCAGCAAAAGTTACGAATAATGATACTGGCAACAGATTTAGATGGTACGTTTTTAGCCGGAAGCGATGAACAAAAGCAGGAATTGTATCAAAAGTTCTTTTTGGATCAGTACCTCAGCCTGGTTTTTGTGAGTGGCAGAGGACTGGCGAGTATTTTGCCCTTGTTTGAAATGGCTTCGATGCCCAGACCCCACTTTATTATTTGCGATGTGGGTGCTACGGTTGTAAAAGGCGACTCGCTTGAAGCCGTTGAGCCTTTACAGTCCCTTATCGAAGAAAGGTGGCCGGGAAAAGAAAGCGTTACCCAGGCACTGGCAGATATCAAAGGACTCCAACCGCAGGAAGTGCCGCAACAACGACGCTGTTCGTATTTTTATAACAATACCACAGATATTGATGCGCTGAAGCTTCGCGTACAACAGTTAGGCTGCGACCTGATTTTGTCTGCCGGAAAGTTTGCAGATGTGTTGCCTACGGGCATCAACAAAGGCTTTAGCCTGCAACGGTTAGCCAAACAGTTTCTTTTTGCAACCGATAAAATTTTAGTAGCCGGCGATACATTCAATGATCTTTCGTTGTTTAATACCGGGTATAAAGGCGTAGTGGTGGGTAATGCTGAACCCGGATTGCGGGATGCCACAGCCGCACTACATACTATTTATCACGCACGGGAAGAAGGTGCCGGCGGTATTCTGGAAGCGATGCAACATTTTGACTTGCCTGGTATACCGCAGAAATAACTATGGTGTTGTTAATGGAGTACTGTTGAAAGTTAATCTTGAAAATCTCCCCATTCATCCGTCACCATGTATTCCGCAATATGCTTAACTTACTCCTGAAAACTCAGGAATTATGTCTGAAAAGCAATTTCAGCCCTTCATTGCTCCGGAAACCAAAATGGCAGAGTT
>JADZFY010000108.1 GCA_020854215.1 Chitinophagaceae bacterium
ACCAGCATCGGACTTCCAACACCTACTTTGCCGATATAGTTTTCCGGAACCTGTGTAACGATCTTCAAATCATTTGTGTTTACAATTCTAATCTGAGGGCCTCCCTGAAAGAATTCGCCCACTTTAATGTTTACCGTTTCTGCAACACCGGGGATTTCAGCATATACATTGGAAAAAGATGATTGTTCTTTGGCCGTAGCAATTTGTTTTTCAATAGACGCTACGTTGTTTTTAGTTGTGAGGAGTTGCACTTCCGTACCGATACGTTCATTCCACAGGTTTTGCTGACGTGCAAGAATGTCTTTCGCAAAGGTGAGTTGCACATTCAATTGGTCAATTTGTTTTTGAACCAATGCATCGTCGAGTTTTAACAGCAATTGCCCTTTTTGAATGCGATCACCCTGTTTTACATAAATTGCTTTAACCAGCCCGCCCTGTCCTCTGGGAGCTACATACGCCACATTGTTGGCATCAACACGACCCTGGAGGTCTATGTAATGAGTGAAATTGCCTGCCTCGAGCGGCGAAATCGCCACCAGTTTTGCATTTTCTTTTTTCTGCGAAGGATCCAATTTGATAATTTCCTCCTCAAGCGCGACGATTTTATCTGTTAATGCCCGTTGCTCGGTTTTCATTTTCTCCAATTGGGCTTTTTTCGCCGCTACGCCTTTCGCGGTGTTATTATGGCTTTGATCGCTGGTACTTCCGCAGGAAAGCAGCCATGTTGTTGCTGCGATGGTTAAAGCAGTTTTAAAAACATTTTGCATATACGTGGATTTATAAGTCATTGTAAATTTTTTATCAACGTTGATTATAGCTGCCCGGTGGATTTTACAAAATCTACCCGGGCAATAATTGCGTTGTATAAGGCATTGAGATAATTTGTTTGAGCGGTTTTCAAATCCGTTTGTGTCTGCGTTATTTCAGTGTTAGAGCCCATGCCCACTTCAAATTTCTTTTTTGTTTGATGGAAAACCATTTCGGCAAGTTGCATATTCTGTTTTTGGTAATCGAGTGTAGCTATTGCCGTTATAAAGTTGTTTCTTGCCGTTTGAATTTCGTTATCTATAGAAATTTTTAAAGCTTCAAGTTGATTCGTGCGCTGTTGAAGGGTAAGTTTTGCTTTTGCAATTCTTGCGTTCGCCGAAAACCCGGAGAAGATGGGAATGTTCAGTTGCAGTGTAATTGCAGAAATATCAAACCAGGATCCTCCGTTGAGGAAGTCAAATTTATTTCTTTGGGCATTTTTATTGTAGTAACCCGTTAGTGACAGGCTGGGCAGTTTAGATAGTTTATATCTGCGGTAGTCGTATTCGGCCAGGCTTATTCCCATGTTGGCATATTGGTAGTCTCTTCGTTGATTGTAGCTAAAGTCGTCCAGTAGGGGCAGGCCGTTCCTGATCTTTTCATCCGTTAAGGTATCTGTAAGCACCAGTGAGTCCCGGATGGGCATTCCAACCAACAACTTCAAACCCAGATATCCATTGCTGATTTGGTTATCCACGCTGGTTTTTTCGGTATGCAGGTTTGCGAGTTGAACAGCAATTTTATCGAGGTCTAATTTTTCGGCGAATCCATTTTCCTGCATAATCCGGGTGTCATGTTGCAGTTCATTCAACAACGCAATGTTAGCGTCGAGCAAAGCAACCTGAGTTTTTGCCGCTACTAACTGATAATACACTTTATATACATTGGCTCTTACGGTTTCGGCGGTTATTTCGGCATATTTCGTTTGAAATTGCATCAGGGTCTGCCTTGCCTGTAATCCTACAAATACCTGTCCGTCAAATAATATTTGATGAAGAGAAATGCCACCGTTGGCCCCCCACTTCACACCAAAAGCCATTTTCTCAAAAGTTCCCGGTTGTCCGCCAAAGAATTCGGCCGGCACCAGGCTAACGGGCAGCTTAGCGTTGTATACCAGAGATCCGCTCGCACTGATCTGCGGGTATGCGCTACCGGTAAACTCACGGTTGGTTTGTTCCTGTATCTGAATATCCAGCAGGGCGTTTTTTACCTGCACATTATTGTGTGCAGCGTATTCCAGTATTTGCTGCAGTGAAAATGCATGCGTTTCAATCTTGGGTTGCTGTTGTGCATAAGTTTGGGTGGAGTGCATTGTCACCATCAACGCTAACCCCATTTTAGCCAATGTCCAAAATTTCATTTGTATATATTTAAACAGATAGAAATGCTCATATATTTTTGCAATCGTTAGACAGGCGCCTGTTTCTTCATTATTGTTTTTCGGAATGTTTTTCCCGTTTCAACAAATATTTTTGAAGGAGTTTTTGTCCTTTAGGGGTGGCAATACCATATATAAAATGTATTGTTACCTCTTCAATGATTGCGCCAATACTCTTTTTGCCAAGGGGGTAGAGGTCGGGATTGAACAGCATGAACACCGTAGCCAGCCTGAATCTTGACAGAATTTCCGTATTGATCCCGGGACGATACAATTGTGTTGCGATACCTTCCTCTAAGTTGTCTTTTATAAGGGTGTACAGGAACTCGTTTTTGTGATCTGCAAGCTTCTTGAATGCTGCAGGATGATACTTCTGAAGGTCAAACATGATGGTGGGGTTCATAGTGGTCAACATCTCCTGCACCATATCGGTTGCTATCAATATCTCATGCACCGGGTTTTCGCTTGCTTCCCTGTGAAGCCTGCATTCCTGTTCGTTACTACAGATCACGATGTCAATTACATTGTCTACCAGGGCGTCTTTATCGGCAAAAAACTGATAGATGGTTTTCTTGCTGATGCCTAACTGGGAGGCAATTTCATCCATGCTGATGCTGCGTATCCCGTATTTCAAGAACAAATCATGCGCCTTTTGCGCTATCCTTTCCTGTATCTCCATATCTTCAAAATCGGAGAACAAAACTAAGGAAACTATTTACGTTACCAAAGTTTCCTTGTGTTTTTTTTAAATTTATTGATGAACGGCAATGGCATGATAAGTTTGCCGTTAAATCAGATGTTCCGATGGTGTTTTGCGGTAATAGTGCAGCGCCATCCGCTAATGCTTTGTGAGCTGCAATTTCTGCCGGATTCGGAAAGGTACGGTATGCGTATGCTGCCTGAGACCGGATTAAGCGGGCAAAGGCTAATTTTACGATATTAAAACGTGAATAATGGCTACAAGAAACTGGATAAAGAAGTTATTTCAGATCTTTTTACAGGGTCTGATTATCCTTGCTCCTATAGTGATTACCATTTGGGCGGTAACTTCACTCTTTAGTTTTGTTGACCGTATACTGCCAGATCTTTTCGGAGATGCCATTCCCGGTTTTTCCACCTATTACCTTCCGGGGATGGGATTTGTGGTGGCGTTGTTGGTGATTTTCCTGGTGGGTTATATTTCCTCATCATTTGTGGTGGGGAAACTGGTAGAATTGTTCGACAGTGTGTTGGAACGAACTCCGGGTATTAAAATTATTTATAGTACACTGAAGGATTTTTTCGAAGCCTTTGCGGGTAACAAAAGGAAGTTCAATCAATCTGTTTTAGTAGCTGCGAATGCTGAGGACGTATGGCAGATTGGATTTATTACCCAGGAGGATGTGCGGGAGTTTGGTTTGAATGACTATGTGGCGGTTTACGTGCCGCAGTCCTACGCGTTTGCGGGGCATTTGTATTTCGTGCAAAAGCAAAGAATAAAACTATTGACCGATATTGGCCCTGCAGATGCGATGAAGTTTGCCATATCAGGCGGAGTAACCAAAATAGATGAGGACCCTGCCGGTACGACGGTTTAGAAGCAAGCACTATTTGTAATGGAAAATCGGGATGGGTTGAAGAAAAGAAATTGGCATTACACGCATTATAAAAAGAGATCAATATAAAGTTTGGCGCCGGGCACTACACTGTATTTTGCTAAATCGGTAATACCTTCCTGCGCCAGAATTTCTTCGTCAATAAAAAAATTACCGGTACAGGTCTCAGACGGTCGTGAAATGATACAGTAGGCAGCATCAGCCATAATATCTGGCTTTCGGCTCATGTAAACCAATGCTTCGCCGCCTGGCAGGTTTTGTATCGCCGCCGTTGCAATAGTTGTTCGGGGCCAAAGTGCATTAACACCTATCTTATCTTTTTTTAGTTCTTCGGCCAAGCCCAACGCAATCATACTCATATTGTACTTGCTTAGTGTGTAAGCCAGGTGATTGCCAAACCATTTGGGCTGCAGGTTAACCGGTGGTGATAAATTCAGAATATGCGGATTACTCGCTTTGCGGAGGTGTGGGATGCATGCCCGGCTGACAAAAAAAGTACCACGTACATTTATGTCGTGCATGAGATCATAACGTTTGGGGTCTGTTTTTTCCGTTGGGGTGAGTGAAATAGCCGACGCGTTGTTGATGAGCACATCTATTCCGCCAAACACCTCTATTGTTTTATTTACCGCGTGATCAATCTGATCGTTAAACCGAATATCACATGCAAT
>JADZFY010000109.1 GCA_020854215.1 Chitinophagaceae bacterium
ATATAATATCCCGGAAGTATTTTGTATTTTGTATTAACTCCTTTCTTCATCTAAAACTTTGTTATATGAACCTCCTTCAAAGTATGGAAAGATGGGGAGACACCCATCATCCCAAATGGCTCGATTTCATCCGCATGTTGCTCGGAATTTTTCTTTTTATGCGTGGTGTGGAATTTATCAATAATATGGATCAGTTGAGCGCGCTAATGACCAAGAGTGAATTTCTGGGCTCGATGTCGCTCGGCGTGCTGGCGCATTATGTTGTGTTTGCGCATATTGTAGGTGGCGCGTTGGTGGCCTTTGGGTTACTTACCCGTTTTGCGTGTTTGGTGCAGATACCCATTTTACTGGGCGCTGTATTTTTTGTGAATGCAGATGCCGGGATTATGTCGCCCAATGAAGGACTCTGGTTATCCATCCTGGTTTTAGCGCTGCTGATCTTTTTTCTGGTGAGTGGCAGTGGCACTATTTCTGTTGATGAGCAAATGCGCAGGCAGCCGGAAAGGCGGAGATGAGGTTTCAGTGCAGCGGTCTGAAGCTCCTGTTGTCGCGTGCCGACCGCTTTTTGCTTGCCGACCGCTCAGATACCTCTTTTTCTACATTCTCTCCGGTGCTTCAATCCCCGCCAGAGCCAAACCCGAGGCAATAACATTAGCAGTCATCTCACAGATGCGCAGCCGTACCTGTTTTTTGTTTTCTGTTTCGGCTTTCAACACGCGGTGTTCCGTAACAAAAGAGTTGAATGTTTTTGCCAGGTCGTAGCTGAAGTTCACGATTACGGCAGGGTTGTGTTCCGCCGCCGCCTGTTGTATAATAGCAGGGTATTGTTCTAATAAAATAATAAGATCCTTTTCTAACGAAAGCAGCGGCTCGTTGTATTGCAACGACCAATGATGGTTGGGTTGCTCATTGCGCAAAATAGCGCTGGCCCTGGCGTGAGAAAATTGCACAAAAGACGCGGTGAATCCGTGAAAATCTATACTCTCTTCCGGGTTGAAAATCATCCTTTTTTTAGGATCAACCCGCAGAATGAAGAACTTTAATGCACCAAGACCGATCGTATTATACAACTTATCCAGTTCGTTCGCTGTGAAATCTTTTACCTTGCCCAGCTCTTCGGTTTTTTGTGCCGCCACTTTTATCATCTCATCCATAATATCATCGGCGTCTACCACTGTTCCTTCTCTTGTTTTCATGCGGCCCGATGGCAGTTCTACCATGCCATAACTAAGATGGTAAATGCCATCGGAGGACGGCAGTCCCAGTTTTTGGCAAATCAGTTGCAGTACTTTAAAGTGATAATTTTGTTCATCACCCACTACATAAATGCTTTGGTTGTAATGGTAGGCTTCATATTTTTCAACGGCTAACCCAATATCCTGGGTAATATACACTGCCGTGCCGTCTTTTCGCTGTACAATTTTTTCGTCCAGCCCGTCACCGGTCAGATCCACCCACACACTGTTGTCGTCTTTTTTATAGAAAACTCCTTTTTGCAACCCTTCTTCCACCAGTTTCTTTCCCAGTATATAGGTATCACTTTCGTAATACATTTTATCGAAGTCGCTGCCAATTCGTTTGTAAGTAACATCGAAACCCGCATATACCCAACTGTTCATTTTTTTCCACAACGCTATCACTTCAGGTTTCCCCGCTTCCCAATCCACCAGCATTTGCTGCGCGGCTTTCATAATGGGAGCTTCTTTTTCCGCTTCTTCTTCACTCATTCCTCCCGCGGTTAACTCCTGTATTTCTTCTTTATGCGCTTTTCCAAAAAGTACATAGTAATCGCCTACAAAATGGTCACCTTTCATGCCTGTACTTTCGGGGGTAGCTCCGTGTCCGAATTTTTGCCAGGCAACCATGCTTTTGCAAATATGAATTCCTCTGTCGTTGGCAATACATGCTTTTACCACATCATAACCATCTGCTTTCAGAATTTCCGAAATACTCCAGCCGAGAAAAATATTCCGCAGATGCCCGAGGTGCAAGGGTTTATTGGTATTGGGAGATGCGTATTCTACCACGATGGTTTTGCCTCTGTTGGATTTACGGCCATATCCCTTATTTTGGTAGTTATTGTTGAGCAGTGTACCCCAGTATTCGTCTGCAACAGTAAGATTCAAAAATCCTTTGATCACGTTAAATCCGCAGAAAAACGATGGCTGTGTTTGGGTAAGATGGTTTCCCAGCGCATTGCCCAATACATCGGGAGACAGCCGGAGTGGTTTAAGCAGCGTAAATAAAACAACCGTATAATCGCCTTCGAATTCGGGTTTGGTTTGGTTGATTTGAAAGTCCTTTGCACTAAAGGACTGATTATACAGTTGCTCCAATGCTGTTATTACGGCTGTTTGAATAGTTGATGTAATGGACATGCCCCCACATTTTAAGGACTGCAAAAATAAGGATATGCGCCTTCAATCCTTTTTTTATGTTATTTTGTAAATATGCCGTAACCACAAATGAGTGCAGGGAAACAACGGGTCTTTCGGTGATGTAAAATTAAACAGCATTAGGGAAGGCAGAGATCTGTATGTAGCGAGTGCCGTTGGTATCAGCAATCATAGTGGCGGAGTTGCCGGGGAGTACTAAAAATGATGAAGCCGTACTTCCGGTGCGCAATATCATATCGTATGCAAATTATAGAAGTTAACAATGCCGTTACGAGAAAGGCTTTCCTTGATCTCCCCAAAAGAATTTATAGAAATGATCCCAACTGGGTTTGCCCACTCAATAGAGATATTGAATCGGTGTTTGACCCGCGTAAAAACAGTTTTCATCAAAACGGAAAATGTACCCGTTGGATACTGAGAGGAAAAGGACGGGTGATCATCGGACGTATAGCGGCTTTTATCAATAATAAGAAAGCCTATCTTACAGAAGTTCCAACCGGTGGCTGTGGTTTTTTTGAATGTATTGATAACCAGAATGCGGCAGACCTGCTCTTTGATACCGCCAGGAAATGGCTTGCAGACAATGGCATGAAAGCCATGGACGGGCCAATAAATTTTGGTGAAAACGATATGTGGTGGGGGCTTCTGGTGGAAGGATTTGCCGCACCCTATTATGGAATGAACTACCACCAGCCTTATTATAAGCGATTGTTCGAACGTTACGGGTTTACTCCACTCTATGAGCAAATTTCAAATTCAATTAATATCCTGAAACCCTTTCCGGAACGATTTACAAAAATTGCCCAGTGGGTTATTAAAAAGCCGGGATACAGTTTTGAGCACCTGGATAAAAATCAGTTTCAACGCTTTGCCAATGATTTTAAAGAGATTTATAACGACGCGTGGAAAGATTTTGACGAGTTTATGCCTATAGCCGACAGCTCTATCAGGGAAACCTTTGAGAAGATGAAAATGATCATGGACGAAAGGTTGATTTGGTTTGCCTATGTAAACGGAGAACCGGCGTCTATGATTGTTATTGTACCGGATGCCAATGAACTAATTAGTAACCTGAACGGACGATTAGGCATTTGGGGTTCGATCCAATTTTTGATCAATCGCTGGGTACGTAAAAATCAACGCATGCGGGCTGTAATCATGGGTACTAAGACCAAATTTCAAAAACACGGGCTGGAATCAGCCATGATTATTAAGTTGAAGGAATATGTGTTGCCCTTACAACGGTATAAAGAGCTGGAACTGTCGTGGGTTGGCGACTTTAATGCCAAAATGATTGCACTGCATGAAGCCACAGGCGCTACTTTTTCGAAGAAGCATATTACCTACCGCTATACATTCTAAAAAACAATTGTGCATGATCTCCTACCAGGTCGAAAACAATCTGAGCGCCGATGAGTTTGTTCGGGTATTGCAACGGTCAACCTTAGCCGATCGCCGGCCGGTAAACGACCCCGTACGGATTGCAGCGATGCTTGCCCACGGTAATCTGGTGATCACTGCGAGAGATAAGGGCGCAATTGTAGGAGTAGCCCGCTCGGTTACCGATTTTTCGTTTTGTACTTATTTATCCGATTTGGCCGTAGACGTAGACTATCAGCACAAAGGCATCGGAAAAGAACTGATCCGACGCACCCAGTTAGAAGCTCCTCAGGCTAAACTAATACTGTTATCTGCACCGGCTGCTATACATTACTATCCGCATATTGGAATGAAAAGGCATGACTATTGTTTCTATATTGATAGTGCCGATGAATTAACCTGATGAATTTCTCCGGTGCCGGCTAAAGGCTGGCACTGCTCCAGTGCCCACCCAATGGTAAAATGCTGTGAGCCAGTCCGTGGCGTTTTGCTTCAGTAGCAAAATCAGCGGGGTTTGCAGTATTAAAAGTAAACATATCGTAATGGCAGGGTATTACGTGCTTTATACCCGAAAGACCGGCCAATGCCACAGCTTCTCTCGCATCCAGATTACCGGCAACACCCCTTGAGGGATCGTTACCGTTAATCGGTAATAAAGCCAATTGAATGTCGAAACTTCTCAACCGTTCTTCCAGTTCCGGGTACCACAGTGTGTCGCCACTATGGTAGATACAAAAACTGCCAAATTGAATGACATATCCCATATATAAACACTCCCCTTTTTCATTGCGATCAACTTCATTATGCGCAGCGGGAATACCATAATAGGTAAAATCGTCAATTTCTATTGAAGTTCCTTCATCAAGTCCTTTCGGAAATTGTTCGGGTATCTGCAATTGATTGGCTACAAACTGTCGGTTGGCTTCGGGGATGATGAAAGTGATTTCGTGGTTGTTTTGCAAAATGGGGATTAGTGTTTCGGCATCCAGATGATCGGTATGGTTGTGGCTGGAACTCACGATGAAAATATTGTTCAGTAGTTCGGGTTTTACCACCCGTTCGCTCATGCGTACATGGGGCTTTGCGGTACCCGCATATTTTTTAGTGAGCGAGTCGGACAAATACGGGTCAATCAAAATTTTCTTTCCCCGCCACTGCAATAGAAACCCGCTCTGCCCCAGCCACCACAGGTGAAAATGATTTTCATCACTATGGTATTGCTCCATTGCTGCTACTAAATCCTCATCTTTTATTATCGCCGGAATCATCATTATTGAATTTCGTGTGCGGTTTGAATGTTACGCTACATGAAAGATACGGCCTTCCCGCAGGAATATCCCGAGCCCTGTTATTTGGGCTACCCCCCGGAATTTCGTAAAAAGTTCTTTTTCGGGCGATGCCAACACAGATGCCTCCTTGCCCTGCATGCCAAACGATAGTACCATGTTTCCCATATTCAATCGTTGAACGTGAGCAAAGTTGTTCATCGGGATTGGTGATTATCGGGCATATATGTTCGTTGGAGAAACAGAGCGCTCACCTGGCGGAACCGAAAGCAGTATCCTTCCTGGATATTATTGACAGTCAGGGAGCTATAATATCTTTTGATGCAATTTGGACTGCGGGTTTATCGGATGGGAGGAAGTGGTTTCCTGGAAAAATGGAGCCTGGGAAATTCAAAAGTTGGGGAACATAAATTGCGGGGTAAATGTGAATAAAAAGGAAGAAGCCGGCGCTCCAAATGGCCGTATTTCCTTTATATTGTGAGGGAGAACAGACCCTTTTTGAAATGATAAAAAATCACCCATGCAAGTTGGACAATACCTTTGTGCACTGATTATTTTCATCTCCACATTTCTCGCACCTCAGGGAAACACAAACGCCCTGCTAACGGAAACAGAACCCGTGCAACACGGAGCGGTTATCCGGCATCATTTGTACACCGAATTTCAGGATGTTCAATATGGCGATGCTGATGGAACAGCAAATCTGCTGGATGCCTATTTACCGGAGGATCGTGATCGCAATACCAAAGTGATTGTTTATATCCATGGTGGGAGTTGGGTACAGGGTGATAAGACTGAGTTTCCCAGGCAACTGATTGAGGAGTTAGTCGGCAAACGAAAATACGCGCTGGCTTCTCTGAACTATCGTTTGGTAAAAGACGGAACAAACAGATTTCCCGCACAGATAGAAGATATCAAAAAAGCGTTAGCCTTTATTTCTGCAAATGCATTGGAGTATACGTATGACGGCAACCGTTTTGCATTAATAGGCGCCAGTGCAGGAGCACATCTTGCCATGTTGTACGCATACGGTTACGATAGTTTGAAGCAGGTGAAAACGGTAGTAGATATTTTTGGACCTGTAGATTTGGGCGATGAAAACGTGAGAAAGCCGGGTTTGGAAAGCAATGATATCATCGTTAATTTTCTGGGTACAGCAGACAAGGACGCACCCATCGTGAAACGATCCAGTCCCTATACTTATCTTACTGCTGCCTCAGCAGTGCCCACTCTTATATTTCATGGTAAAGCCGATGAATTGGTGAACGTTGGGCAGTCGGAAAAGCTGTATGCAAAGCTTCAGCAACTGGGGATTCTTTCACAAATGAAACTGTACCCGGGAGAGAAGCACGAACTACGACCACCTATAGCCGTTGATGTGTTTGCCACAATGATCGCGTGGCTGGAAAAGTATTACAAATGATGAATGACTGCACAGTATTAAATTGCCTGGTCAAAATATCCGGGGGGGATAATTGACATTAACCAGGTATAGTCCGTGACCGGGTACAGCAAAATTCACCTGCGAGCAATCTTTACTGGCAAGTATGTTGCGAAAATCATCCAAACTTATTTTTCCCCTTCCCACTTGTAGCATGGTTCCTGAAAGTCCTCTCACCATCCCTCTCAAAAAACGATTGGCAGTAACGTGGTAAACGACAGATTCAGATTCCTGGCTCCACCGGCTTTCTGTTATCCTGCAAATAAAATTCTTTACCTGTGTATTTCGTTTGGAAAAGCTGGTAAAATCGGTGTAGTCGGTAATTACGGCAGCTGCCTGCTGCAACAAATCAAAATCAATTGTGTAGGGAAAAAAATAGGCCCGGTTAAATAAAAACGGACTCTTGTGATTGTAGATATGATAAGCATATTCCCTGCTGATGGCGTCGTACCTGCAATGGGCTTCGGCCGGTACCTTTATGATGTTTTTGATAACAATTGCCGGCGGAAGAATGGCGTTGAGATTATAGATATTCCGTTCGGAAACAGATTGGTCAGTATCGAAATGGAAATAATTTTGAAGAGCATTTACGCCTGCGTCTGTACGTGACGAGCCGGTAAGGATGAATTGCCGCTTAAACAAAACCGACAGCGCATGTTCAACCTCTGATTGAATAGTAACTGCATTTTGTTGAATTTGAAATCCTGCATATCCTATACCGTTATAGGCCACTTCAATGAAATATCGTTGCATGATGATTACCCGTTAATCCGGACGGAAGCAAAAATAAAGAGGAATGAAGAGTAAACGCAAAACGCTTTGTCTCAAATCATCGTCCGTGCAATTTGTGCACCCTTTACCATATTGATGAGTTTCTGCCGTGATGCCCATCTTGCGGTTTGACTCAATCCGCAATCTGGCGCCACGGAAAGCCTGTCGGCGGGTATATACCGCAAACATCTTTTAATGCGCTCTACAACGTCTTCCGGGGTTTCGATATAGTAATTCTTTACGTCTATAATTCCTGCCGCAACGTGCATGCGTTGAGCAAAAACGCCAAGTAATTCTATTTCGGCAAATTCACGGTTGGCCATTTCAATATGAATTTCATTGACTTTCAATTCCAGAAAATCAGGAATCATTGGTTTGATACTTCGAAAGCCTACCGGCCTTCCTTTAAAATTACCAAAACAGAGGTGGGTAGATAAATTGCATTTACCAACTGCCGGCTCAACGGTTCTGTTGAAAATAGATGCCAACCTTTTCGTGTCTTCTTTGTAGGCATAGCAACTCATAGAGGGCTCATCAATGGTGATTTCTGTGCATCCTGCCGCAATAAGGTCAGCCAGTTCTTTTTGTATCAAAGGCAGCAGTGCTTCCGTAATGGCGTAGCGGTCTTTGTATTGATTGTTGGGCAACAGCCTTCCGCTTAATGTATAGGGGCCGGGAATGCTGACTTTTAATACGGGTCCGTTGGGCGCCAGTCTTTTTAAGCGTAAAAATTCATTTACAACACCAAATCCTTTGGGTGCTGTAAGCGTATCGGTAATTCGGTGTTTGCCTCTCTGGTCATGGGCGGCGGGGCCAAAGCGTCTCGTCTCACTTTGGTCGGGCGATATTCCTCCCAGGTATCCATAAAATGACAGATTGAAATCCAGCCGTGTTTGTTCGCCATCGGTAATTACATCCAAACCGGCGGTGGTTTGATCGTGAATGGCCGCTATTACTGCGTCTTCAATGGCTTCTTCAATATCTGCCGGACCAAATTGATTTAAATGTTGTGAAGCAAATTCCAGCCATCCGGGAAAAGGATAGCTGCCAACAACCGTAGTGCGAATGGGGACATGCATATAATGATATTTATTTTCCAACCTGCTGATACAAACCTGCGAGACGGTGTGCGTGTTCATCATAGGCGCTCTCGAACAATTCGGTTGCCTTTTCAGCGCCTGCAATGCAGGATGCGGTTAATACTTTTGGCGGATGTCCTGCAGCTGTTAACAGGCGTGCTGTTTCCGCCTTGATACAGTTGATCAGTAAAACACCACCCACAGTAGAACCGGGTGCAACCGGTGTTTCCAGCCCGGGTATCCGTATCATGGCGTCTCCCGCAGGAGCGCCTGTGTTCAGAATAAGATCAGCAAAATGTTCCAGCTTTTTTCCGTCTTTTCTCCTGCTCACAGAAGCATCCGCATGTTCCTGGCTGATGATCACCGTTACTTTCAATTTTTTTTGTTGAAACAATTCCGCCATTTCTATGGGCACAATATTACAGCCACTGGAGGAAATGATGAGTGCGCTGTCAGCTTCACGGATGTCAAAGTTGCGTTGGATTCTGGCCGCCAATCCAGCCACATTCTCCAGAAACATCGCTTGTCGCTGACCGTTAGCGCCTACCACCAGGTTGTGAAAAGTTAATGAAAGTTCCACAATAGGGTTGAATCCGGGAAACGATCCGTAACGCGGCCACATTTCTTCCACCATAATGCGGCTGTGTCCTGAGCCGAAAACATGTACCATTCTGCCCGCTACTATGCTTTGGGTAAACCATTGTGCCGCTTGCCGGATTGCGTGTTGCTGTGATTCAACAGTTGAAATTATTTTTTGCGACCGATGCAGATACTCCTGAATTACATTCATATAAGATGGGTTATGAAATTGAAGGTGATTGCATAGCAAAAACAGCAGCTCCCACTGCGCCGGAATATTCATTAAGCACGGTGGGTAATACCGGTGTTCGCTGATTGGCAATACGCCACTCAAAGATGTCCATAAATGTGTTAAGTGGCTTAAACAATGCGTCTCCCGCCAGGGATATGCCGCCACCCAGTATAATAATTTCGGGAGAAACCATATTGATAAAGGAACACAATGCAACAGACAAACGTTTTACCGAATGAAGCCACACGAATGAAGCCAATGTCTCTTCCGCCTTGTACGCCTGAATCAGATCATAGGTAGATTTAAATTTTCCAAAACTGCGTTGTTGTATGGTACAATCTCCAATAGCATCTTCCAGGCTGGCCGGCATAAGGGTAATATCCAAAGTATCATTGTCGGCGTCAAGAGTTACATGTCCCAAATGTCCTGCTCTGTTTAACATACCCTGGTGCAGGTGTCCATCTATCATCATTCCTCCGCCCACACCGGTACCCAGGGTGAGCAGCAAAATATGCCGGAATCCTTTTCCCGCGCCAAACCCGGCTTCGGCTATCAGTGCAGCATGGGCATCATTGAGCACCCTTGTTGGTGTATGAAGGAAATCGGACCAGATAAAATTTTCCAGACCCTGAAGCCGTCCCGGCATCAGGGTGATGCTTTTGTTGCCCTCACTTGCCAGTCCGGGCGCCGCTATACCCAACGGAACAGCGCTGCTGCCGCTTATTGCCTGAAGAAGCTGCCACACTTCTGCCACCCTATTTTTCCACTGGCTATTATCCTGCTGACGCGTTTCTCGTTGCACACAATGCAGGATGGTACCGTTTTCGTTTATCAGTACGCCTTTAACCTGAGTGCCACCGATATCAATGCCGATTGCATGCATGACGCTACTTTTTAACTTTAAATTTGTCCTTCACTTACCGACCAGCCACCGTCAATAGCTACGATCTGTCCGGTGGTAAACCTGGAATAGTCTGACATGAAGTAGCAGGCCAGACCGTTCGTATCCTCCGGTTTTCCTATCCTTCCTCCGTCTAATGGCTGTTTGGTTTGGATGAAGGACAAGATGTGCTCGTTCTGCACTGCCCGTTGTGCCATGGGTGTATCCACCAGGGCGGGAGCGATGGCATTAATGCGAATATTGTTTTTTGCGTAATAGGCCGCTACGGATTTTATGAACCCCGTTACGGCAGATTTACATGCTGCGTATGCGTGGGTGGCAAAATGAACAGGAGAAGGTGATGAGCCTAATACCGAGCTCATATTCAAAATGGTGCCTCCCTGTTTATGTGCAATCAGCCATCGCATCGCTGCCTGGTTGGAGAGCATGAGCGACGTGAGATTGAGTTCAATTGTTTTATTCCAACCTTCTAATGTTAACTCATGCAATGGTCCGTCGCCCCATTTACGGCCACTACCACCGGCAACATGAAATAATCCGTGAAAATTGCCGAATGTTTGCACGCAGGTATCAATGGCCATAGCAGCGGTACCTGGACATGAAGCATCCGCGCTTATTGCCACTCCTCCGGCTCCTAATTCATTTTTTGCCGCCTGGCAGGATTGGGTGCTTCGTCCTACTACAACAACATTTGCTCCCTCATGAACAAAAGCTCTGGCAGCAGATAAACCCATGCCAGTGGTGCCACCAATAATTACTATGTTTTTTTGATATAGCCAGCCTTCCTGCATAAACCCTTGGTGAAATTTAAAATGATATCCGCGTTTAATCCTATCGTTCTTTTTTCCGGAAGCACAGTGCGCCCTGCAACCCGTTCCAATCTATTTCAATAAATGTAAACCAAACTATTTACACTTGCGACAATTAACGCCGATACATTTCGAAATTATGCGCTGCACAACGGTGCCTAAGGATACAAAAGCCGGTTGATCCCATTGTGTTCTTATGATTTTCTGTGCGATGGTGTACAATTGGAAAAGAGGTAATTTCGGCAGAAAGCAGGGGACGTTTCGTCAGTATTGGGTTGGCTAATGCTAATAAAGCGGGCATAACCGGAGAATTGCCATTACGAATGCGATAATTAAAGAAGTCTTTTGTTATTTCACACCTAAATTTGCAACTTACACCTAATCTGTTATCTGATTAATGCATTTTCGTTCGTTCAGTTCAACCCGTTTCCAATTTATGCAGTGTGTTAAGTACATCATTTCGGTTGCCCTGCCGGTGATGCTTTTTATGTCGTGCAACGAAAATTCACAACCGCCTAAAAAGGAAGAGATTGTTCGCCA
>JADZFY010000110.1 GCA_020854215.1 Chitinophagaceae bacterium
CCGTTTAAATTCATTATTGCTTCCGCATGCAGCAACAACACATCTGCGTATCGCAATGCCGGCACATTTAATCCGGGCGCCCAACTGCTATAACCCTGCGCATAAGGCCGCATAAATTTTACACAAACCACTTCAGACTGGTTATTGGGCGCCTTTAATACACCTGTAGAGCCATTGTAAGTAACTACATCAACATTGCGTTTAGCAACAGTCGCCTTTTTTCGTTTGTCATTTGCCTGGTAGGTATCATAAAATGCATTGGTAGCACTTACCAGGCGCCAACCTGCGCCTTCTTCTTCGGGGTGTGAACCGCCCCAAACATTATTGGGCAGGTACAAAATGGGGGTGATGGGATATTCGCCATCTCTTGCACCCAATACCCACAGCATTTCACTTTCGTTATCATGGTCAAGGGTAAACAAATCAGCATACACAGGATACAAACTATGTTTCCCGGAATTGATAACCTTTTCCGCCGCTTCTTTGCATTCATTCCATTTTTTTTCATGGGCATATACTTTTGCCAGCAAACCCCAGGCAGCCCCTTGTCCGGGGCGCCCCTCTTCATGATCAAAAGAAAGTTGCGTAGTGGCAGTCTTCAAACTCGATTCTATCAAAGCCCATACATCTTCTTCAGAAGCGCGGGTTAATGCCGCCTCGGAGTTGGCAGGATCATAAATTGGTACACCACCATACCGAATCACTTCCGTGAAATAGGCAAAAGCCATCAGGAAATTTGCTTCACCCAAAATACGTTGCTTTTGGGCCGCATCCATATTTATATCAGGCACATTAAACAACACATCATTTGCTCTTTTAATTACTTTATAATAAGATTTGTAACTATTAAGACTTAAATCGTTTTCTGTATTTTGTACAGCTCTAAACTCCGTCATTGCAATAAAATCAGAATAGTTGTCATTCATATAACCGATATCGCTAAAAGCTTCCATGCCACACCACTCTTCACCACCCAGGGCCTCTTCGTCCTGTAAAGGTGTATAAACACCACCAAGTGCAGATTCTGCCTGTGCCGCAGTTTTCCAAAAAACGGCGTCTGTAAATTCATGTGGTTCTTTATTCAAAAAATCTTTGGTGCAGGCACTCAACAGGCTCACCATCATTATATATACAGTATACTTTTTCATAACTGAAAAATTAAAAATTAAAGTTTATTCCAAAAATATAAGCCTTGGCCTGTGGATAGGCGCCCCTGTCTACACCATACATATTGGCGCTATAACCCACATCAGAACCAATTTCGGGATCGAATCCGGTATATCTGGTAATAGTTATAAGATTCTGGAAAGTTAAAAACAGCCGAAGTTTTGAGATGTTAGGTCCGAGCATACTCTTATTAAATGTATAGCCAACCGATAAATACTTCATCCTAACAAAGCTTCCATCTTCAATGAAGAAACTGCTGTAAGCACGGTTGTTGTTGAGGTCTTTTACGGATACACGGGGAATATCGGTGTTGGTATGTTCAGGTGTCCAGCGTTCCAATATATCGGTACTATTATTGTAACTGGCGCCCTGCATCAGCTTCCCTCCCAGCGTTAATCCGTTAAATATTTTGTTACCCTGACTGCCGGTCCACATCATGTTTACATCAAAGTTGCCGTAGTTTAAAGAAGCATTCAGGGTATAGGTAAACTTCGGAAAACTGTTTCCGGCATTGATACGGTCATCGGCACTTATTACACCATCGCCGTTCGTATCCTGAAATTTCAAATCTCCGGGCGCTGCATTGGGCTGAATAATATTGCCGTCTTTGTCTTTATAGTTATCTATTTCGCTCTGGCTTTGAAAAATACCCATTGATTTTAATACGTAAAAATGACCAAGGGTTTCTCCTTCGGCTATTCTGCCCACCTGGGTATTTTTATAGTCAGATGTGAATATCTGTTTAGCCCCGGTTACACCCAGCGTCTCCAGCTTATTTTTAACCGCAGCTATATTTGCGGTAATTTCATAACCCAGTTTACGAACACCTGCATCTTTGAAGGTTGCGCTGAATTCAAATCCTTTGTTAGACACCACACCTGCGTTTCGAAATGGAGCTACACCCACACCAAACGACGACACCAGTGGCACCCGTACCAAAATGTCGGTTGTTTTTTTGTTATAGTAGTCCGCACTCACCACCAATCGGTTTTGCATAAAACCTAAGTCAATACCTATATCGGTTTGGGTAGTTACCTCCCATTTGATGGTAGTATTGGCAAGCCGGTCCTGCGCCACAGATGTAAATGCAACGCCGTTCAACGTGGGCGAACCCACACTGCTTACGGTACTATAATATTGATAGTTAGGTATTTTATCATTACCTAATTGCCCCCAGCTTGCCCGAATTTTTAAATCAGATACTACACCAATTACGGGTTGAAAGAAATTTTCTTTGGATACACGCCATCCGCCGGAAACAGATGGGAATGTACCCCAACGAAAATCAGGAGCAAATTTTGAGGAGCCATCTCTCCGGATATTGGCGGCCAACAGGTATTTGTCTTGAAACGCATAGCTCACCCTTCCAAAGTATCCCACCAGTGTATAATCATCGGCGCTTCCGGTTACATGGTCGGGAAATGAACCGCCATTATTAAAATAGCGTAACGCATCCTCCTGGTTGCTGAAATCTTTTGCAGTTCCGCTTGAAGTCCAGTCGTTATATCCTGCTTCGGATGACATACCCACTAATGCGGAAACATGGTGATCGCCAAAGGATTGGTCAAAATTCAGTGTATTGTTCCAAATCCAGGTATTATTGGTGCTGAAGTATTCCGACAGTGAGTTCTCGTTCAAGCCTCTTCCACCACCTCTGGCAATGGCATTGAAACTTTTGCTTTTACCGTAACCGAGATTATAAGCAAAATCAGTTTTAACCGTAAACATACGCAGGAACTTATACTCCAGGTAAACGTTTCCACCAAATCCAATGCCTTTGTTTCTATAGTCCTTACTGTTAAGAGAGGCTACCGGATTGGGAAAGTCGCCCGAAGGTGTTCCGTAAATTTCATTTTCTTTATCGGCATAAACCGGTATATTTCTAAAGTTGAACAAGGCTGAACTCAGCACACCATCGTAGGCCGGACGAAAATTGGCTGCACGCTGGTCAGTTACCACGGCTGCAATATTTTCGCCGAACGTGAGATTCCTGAATAGTTCATGCTGGCTGTTGAACCTGATATTGTACCGTTTAAAATTTGTACCCATAACAATCCCGTTATTATCGAGGTAGCCTAAGCTGAAGGAATAGTTTGACCGGCTGCTTCCACCTCTAATTGCCAGGTCGTGACTTGCAACGTATGCAGGTTTTAAAACTTCTTTAAACCAGTTGGTTCTGGTAACGGCATTATCGGGGTTATTGTAATAATTCCAGATAGCATCGCCGGCTGGCGTACCATCGTTGGTAAGTGCCTCCTTGTGAATCAAGTTTCTTTGTGCAGCATCTAAGGATTCAGGCATCTTCCATGCCTGCTGAATACCCTGGCTTACATCGTAGGAGATGGTTGTTTTTTGATCCCTTCGTCCTTTTTTGGTGGTGACGATTACAACGCCATTTGCACCCCGGGACCCATAAATGGCAGCAGAAGCGGCATCTTTCAAAACAGATATACTTTCGATATCGGCAGGGTTTAAACCACTGATGCCTCCGGAAATAATCCCATCTACCACGTACAGCGGACTGTTATCGTTTATCGAACCGGAACCTCTTACCCTGATTTCTACGCCATCGCCCGGGGCGCCGGAGTTTTGAATAACGGTAACTCCGGATGCCCTGCCTTGCAAAGCATGCGACACCGACTGGTTAATACCCTGGTTAACGTCGGCCGCCTTGATGGTAGATATTGCACCGGTAACATCCACTTTCCGCTGGGTTCCATAGCCAATCACCACAATCTCTTCGGCCGTGCTGTCTTTTGCAGATAGCACCACACTCAGCGGTCCATTTCCCGAAAATGTTACTTCTTTTGTTTCATAACCAACCGAGGAGATGACAAGGGTAACTTTTGTTTGAGCAGTTTGCAATTTGAAATTACCTGACGCATCTGAGCTGGTACCCGTATTGGTTCCTTTAATTACAACAGAGGCGCCGGCAACCGGCTCTCCCTTTTCATTGGTAATGTTTCCGGAAATATCAATAGTCACAACTTTTGTTGCAACTGCAACCGGTTGAGGTTTTCGTCGAATGATTACCGTATTGTCTTCTATAATGAAATCCAGCCCCTCAGACGCGATACATTTTTCAATAGCCTCGCGGATGTTTGCCCCTGTTAGCGTAACGCTGATTCTTTTTTCCCCGTCAAGTATTTCGTTTGAATACAGCAACTGATACGCGGATTGTTTCTGTATTTCCCTGAGCACCTTCGACAAAGGTGTATCCCTGGCAGAGAGATTAATATTTTGCGCATAAACCGCTCCATTTACTTTAAGGCAAACGGAAATAATCAAAAACACTGTAAACTTCATTACCCGAATTGCCCTAAATAAACCTTTTACCGGGCAACGAAATGGGATAGTAGATTGCTTCATAACCTTGTTAATTTAAAAATGAAAATCAGACGACGTGTATGACGATTATGGCAAAACCGTTATTTTGCCCTTCTCAATCCTGAAATGAACTTCGTTGGTTAGCTCCATCTTTCTAAGCAGGGCCGATACATTTTCATGCCGGCTCAACTGACCGGTAAAATGAAGATCTTTATCGCGCTTAAAGTTTACATCCACATCGTACCATCTTTCTACCTTCCTCATGATATCATAAATAGATGCATTATTGAAAATAAACTTTCCGTTTTTCCATGCTACGGCTTCTTCAGTATCGGCATTGGGCATCAGGTGAAATTCGTCTTGCCTGTTCAAGGCAATCTGTTCTCCCGGAGTCATCTCCCTGGAATTTCGGCTATTCTTCACCACCAGCGATCCCTTCACAAGTGTGGTTGTGATAACGTCTTCATCATTGTAGGCCGAAATATTAAACTGGGTGCCCAGTACCTGCACCTCCATATTACGAACCTTTACAACAAACGGTTTTGCTACCTGGCGGGCTATCTCAAAAAAGGCTTCTCCCGTAATTTCCACTTCTCGTGTATCGCCGCTGAATACAGCGGGAAAGCGGAGATACGAGGAAGAATTTAACCAGACTTTTGATCCGTCTGCCAGCACAATCTGATACTGACCACCACGAGGAGTAGATACTGAGTTATAAAAGACTTTTTTATGTACCGTACCGGTTACATCCGCCATATATTTGACGCTTCCATCATCAAGCTTAATGATTCTTGTACTGCCCTGTGTACTCAATTGTCCGGTGTGATTGTCGTCTAAAAAAACAGTAGTGCCATCAGCAAGCGTAAGCACTGCCTTGTTCGATCCCGGCACCACGTCTTTAACCATTTCCGGTCCTTCAGTATAAGCCACTTGCGAATGATCCTGTATCTGAAAAGAAATCACATAAAACAATAGCGACAAAAATGAAATCAGTCCTACGATCGCGGCTACGCTTATCCAATTCATCCGCCTTCTGCCGCGCTGTGCTCTGTTCTCAAAAAACACATAATTATCAAGTCTGCTTTTTATCCTCCTGCCAATCGCGGTCTCCGTTTCTTCTGAAATCAAAGCAAGCTCTTCAGGAGAAAAACTATAAAACCATCCGTCGAGTTCTTTCATCTCGTCGGCAGTAATCACTCCGTCCAGCGATTTCTGTATCAGTTCTTTAATATGTTCAGGAACATGCTTCACATCAGGATGTATGTGCCGCAAGTGGGAATTACCCCCCACGAAAAAATCATTTTTTTTAAGTGTTTCTTTTACAGAAATATCTGGAGCATCTTTTTCATGGAGAAGCGCAGATGATGGAGGGCTTTGTTGATCTGGTTTTCAACGGTTTTTACACTAATTTTGAGCTCCACTGCTATCTCTCTGTTACTCATCCCCTGTTCGCGGCTGTACTTAAAAATCCTCCGGCATCCGGAGGGCAATGTTTTAATTTCCCTGTTAATAAATGCGAGCAAACATTTATTATGAAATGCACGCTCTATAAAAACCTCTGCAGGCTTTTCTTGTCTTGAATTGAGATAACGCTGTTCATTACTGTTTTTTCGGATGGCCTTAAAAACAAGATAACGTGTTGCGGATGCGAGGTAATGTTGTAAAGAAGCAACAGCAATTTTTTTGTGATTTTTCCACAAGCTGGCAAAAACGTCATGTATGATATCTTCGGAAACAGCGGTATTTCTTAACCGTGACGATGCTATTCCGAAAAGAATTCGCCAATACCGGTGATATATCTCGTTA
>JADZFY010000111.1 GCA_020854215.1 Chitinophagaceae bacterium
GTTTTTTCGGCAGGCAGGGAGCGATCGTTAAATTCACCGGTAAGTTCTCCCTCAAAGAGTGAAGGCTTTCCTGCTAACTTTTCTAACTCCTGGTTATTAATTCTATCGGCATGCGCATTGTGGGTAGTTAGCGTAATATAGTTTTCATCCTTGGGCGGCTCATAACCCGGTTTGTAATTTTGATGCAACCTTTCGAAGTCGGAGACGGAGGTTTGGTTGTTGCGTACATTATTTAAAATTTGGATGAACTCGGCTTCATTTTGGCGGTATATTTTTTTTAGTTCTACATAAACGGGTGGTGCCTGTTGAATCACCTGTGCATCAAAAAAGAAAGGGCTTTTATAAACAGATTGCAGTATTGTCCACTCCTCATTGTTGACTACTGGGGGCAACTGAAACAAATCGCCAATATACAGTACCTGTACGCCACCAAAGGGAACGAGGAGCTGTTTTCGGAAATGCCGGAGGATAGTGTCTATCGCATCGAGCGTATCGGCGCGCATCATACTTACTTCATCAATTACCAGTAGCTCCAGCTCTTGTAAAAGCTCCCGTTTCCTGTTATTAAACCTGAGGTTTCTAAACAGCGCATGTTCATTTGTAACAGCACTGTCCGCAGGCGTTGACCGATGCGTGGGCAGATAGGGTCCAAAGGGCAATTGAAAAAAAGAATGTAGTGTTGTTCCGCCTGCGTTAATTGCTGCCACTCCTGTTGGGGCTACAATCGCCATCTTCTTAAAACAATTGTCCCGAACGTATCGAAGAAAAGTTGTTTTTCCCGTACCGGCTTTGCCGGTTAAAAAGACATGCCTGCCTGTTTGGTTTACAAACTGTAGGGCCTGCCGGAAATGGGTATTTGTTGTGTCAATGGGCGTCATGCTTTCCAAAGGTATAAGCTATTTGATAATAAGGGCCATTCTCTATTTGCGGGTACATATTAAATTACAAAACCGGGGGTGTAGTATAATACCTACAAATCAAACGGGTATTAATGTACGCAACAATAATACGAAATACTATTTCTTATTTTTTGTAGAAGGCTCAACTTTACCCTGCTGATGGAAAATAGAAAGTGTAGTTGAAAGATGCGAAACCGCAGCGTTGTGGAGAATATGTTTAAGATACCTGTGCTTTCCAACTGAAATATATTAAAATTGAACCTGAACACACAACCTGAGAAGCATCAGCCCTAATCCCTTAACCTGAAGATGGAAATGGAAAATTAAGTGAGAAATCTCTGAACCTTCCAGTTTTCTTTTCCCCACTGAAAATCATTTCCATCTTCTTTTTCCTTCTTTTTTGCACGCTTTTGGAAAATAGTTTGCTGCGATAACGCTTCCTACCGATTGTTCCCCACGTATTTTGGAATGAAGCAAGAAGATACTTTTTGTGGATGTTTGCCGTTGTTATCCTGGTGTCCGCTCTGTGATTTAATCCAAGGCAATATGAAAAATTTGATTTTCCTTCTCATCGTCTCCACCGTTTTATTTTCCTGTGCTTCAACAGAAGTGGTGCGTTTGAGTGTATTAGAACCGGCCCCAGTTGGACTTCCCTCGCATATCAGGAATGTTGGAATACTCAACAGAAGCATTATTGACCCCAGGCATGGAGCCATTGATGCCATTGACAAAGTGTTGTCTGTTGAAGGAAAAGAACTGGATCAGGCAGGGGCACAGGCAGCGGTTGAGGGATTAAAAGACGAGTTGCACCGCCACACAAGATTTAACGCAGTGACCATAATTTCCGATACAACGGTTTTCTCCAATACTCCTGGTGTTTTTCCTGTGCCATTGTCCTGGGAACAGGTGGAAACCATCTGCCGTAAAAATAATATGGACGCTTTATTTGCGCTGGAGTTATTTGACACCGATTCAAAGATATCTTATGCCGCAATACCCGTTACGATTAATACGCCAATGGGTAAAGTACCGGGTATAGAACATCATGCTAAAATGGTAACAACGGTAAAAGCAGGCTGGCGCATATACAGTTTGGAAGAACGACAAATACTGGATGAATTTCCTGATGTGGCTACGATGAACTTTTCTGGCAAGGGAATCAACCCGGTAAAGGCTGCCGCTGCGCTTTTGGGCAGGAAAGAAGCACTGATGCAGGTAGCTATGCGATCGGGACAGAACTATGCGGCCAGAATTGTTCCCTATTGGCTCAGAGTTTCGAGAGATTATTTCGTGAGGGGAACCGACAATTTTAGAACTGCAAGACGAAAGGCACAAACGGGCAACTGGAATGACGCGGCCGATCTCTGGAATCATGAAACAAAAAACGCTAAGGATAAGGTGGCAGGTAGGGCATGCTACAATATGGCGATTATCGGCGAAATCAATGGAGATGTTGATGGGGCAATTCAATGGGCCCGCAAATCGTACGAAGATTATAATAACAAACTCTCGTTGCGTTATCTGCGCATCCTCGAAAACAGGAAGGTTAATGATGATATATTGAGCAACCAGGAGTTGATGAGCCGACAGTAATTTTTTTATTTTTATACGCTAATGATTTCGATAGCGGCAGTGTACCCAAATTTCACCCATTGTCCTTACCTTCGCTTCTTTCTCAACCGGGACGGGATATTACCCCCTCTGCATTAA
>JADZFY010000112.1 GCA_020854215.1 Chitinophagaceae bacterium
ATAATACCCCTTTATCTTTATCGCGTAATACCGTAGGAACTCCCTGGCGATCTTTTACCTGCACCACCGGGCCTTCATCAATAAACAAGCCAACCATTTGAATAACGTCAAATAATGACCCGCCGCCATTGTTGCGTAAATCTATTATGATGCCATCAATATTTTCCGCTTTTAATTTTTGAATTTCCTTAGCTACGTCTTCTGCTGATTTTGCGCCGTCAGGACGCTCCCAGTCTGCATAAAATTCAGGCAGATAAATATATCCAATCTTTCTTGAACCCTCATTAACAATAGCACTCCGCGCAAAGGTTTCATCCACCACTATTTCGTCTCTTATAAGGGATACCACTTTTGACGTTCCGTCTGTTTTCTTTAATGTCAGTCTCACTTCTGTTCCTTTCTTTCCGCGAATAATCTTCACCGCATCCTCCGTATCATAACCGGCCATATCCAGCGGCTCTTCGCTACCCTGACCCACTTTGGTGATGATATCGCCTACCTGAATCTGACCAGATTTCCATGCGGGACTTCCGGCTACGAGTGACATGATTTTGATATTACCTTCTTCCTGCCGCAATGAAGCCCCAATTCCGTAAAACCTGCCGCTCATATGCTCATCAAAGGATCTTTTTTCAAGCGGGGGCATAAAGTTGGTATGTGGATCCATACAGGTGGTGATGGTATTCACAAATTCGTTGAATCGGTCTTCCTCGGTGAGTTTGCTTTTCAGGCGCTCTGCTATTCTGTTGGTTGATTGAAGAACTTTCTCCCTGGCTTCTTTTTCCAATGCCGCATCTGCTTTGGATTGATAGTCCTTCTGTTCCTTGTTCTTTTCATTTGTGGTCAACAAATCAGCATATCTTACCAACACCTGGTATTTTAGGCGCTTACGCCAAATTTCCGAACGTTCTTTTTCAGAGCCAGGGTAATCCAACTTTGATTTATCATCTACCAGCTTTTCATCTTTAGTAAAATCGAACGGACGCTCCAGCAGATGTTGATAACTGTTTAAATATTCCTGAAGCCGTTGGTTATACCTGGCATTAATTGCCTGGAACGATTGCAGTGGAGCACCATGGATTTCGTCATCTATCCGGTCTTCGTATTGCTTCAACAGGGTGATATCGGATTGTAAGAACAACTGTTTGTCGGGGTCTATAACGTCAAGATATTTTGAGAAAACCTCTTTCGAAAACTTATCATCAATCTTCTTGGGACTGTAGTGCCCCTGTTCAAGCATTACCCCAACACGCCGCAAAATTTTTTCATATTTGGTGGCGGGTGGACCACCCAATCCAATCGTTTGAAATGCAACGAAAATACCCGCGACAAAAATAACCAGCACAACCGGCAAAGACTTTTTTGTAAACATAAACTCCAACACTTTTTGCATAATCAAAAATAACGGAAATAATACAGATATGTTGCTACGGCGACAAATGAAATAGCCAAGGATATGTAAAATGTACAGGAAGGGGAAAATACGATTGCCCGCGGTTTATCCGTTTGTTAACCGGTGGTGGGAAATAAAAAACGGCACAAAACCTGCGCCGCTTCTATTAAATTTTATGGGTGGCTAATGGGGCTCGAACCCACGACCCTCAGAACCACAATCTGATGCTCTAACCAGCTGAGCTACAGCCACCGTTTAACCGGGCAGCAAAAATAGAAGAAAATTATATCCGCACAAAATTTGAATGCAGAGATTTCTTTTCTCCGGATTTGGCGCAACGTTGTTTTTCGTGTTTGTTCAAATGTTGATTAACCTGAAGCAAATATGTCCTTCACCCTGCAATTCCTTTAACGTTCATTAACCTAAACCTTATTCCAACACCCTCTTATCTGCGTATTTTTGCCGCTGATACTAATCTGATGACGACTCGCTCAGTTAGAAAGAACTTTGAGTTCCAAAATCAGGCAGACCATTGATATGAAGAAGGAAATTATATTAAGGGTGACTGCTTTTAAAAACATAGTAACAATGAAACTTTTTTTAGCGTTTGTATTTTGCACACTTTCTGTTAGCCTGATGGCTCAACAACCCCAGGGCAATGGTTTCCGTGGTGCCAGGGGAGCAGGAATGATGACCACCGGCAGATTCTACGGAAGAATAGTGGATGCCTCCACGAATAAGGGTATTGAGGCTGCTTCTGTATTGCTGATTCAAACTAAAACCGACTCTTCCGGAAAGGAAAGAGATGTTACAATCGGTGGGCAGCTTACCACCTCTAAAGGCGAATTTAGCATGGACAATATCCCGGCTCAGGGAAAATTCAGGCTTACGGTATCTGCAATTGGCTTTACACCCATAGATGAAAGTGTTCAGTTTAACCCGGGGAATCTTGATAAAGACCTGGGCAATTTTAAATTAACAGCCGACGTCCAGCAATTGGGTGAAGTAACCGTAGTGGCTACCAAGCCTATGTTTCAGATGGGAGTGGACAGAAAAATTTTCAACGTAGATAAAAATATCAATACTACCGGACAATCCGCCACGGAAATTATGAAAAATGTTCCCGGTGTAAACGTTGATATTGACGGTAACGTTACTTTACGCAATGCCGCGCCTACCATTTTTGTGGATGGGCGGCCTACAACGTTTACTTTAGATCAAATTCCGGCAGACCAAATAGAAAGTGTTGAAATTATCACCAACCCGTCTGCTAAATTTGATGCCTCCGGAGGAACAGCCGGCATCTTAAATGTTGTACTCAAAAAGAACCGCAAAGCGGGATACAACGGAAGTATCAGAGGAGGTATTGATTCGCGTGGAAAAATAAACCTCGGTGGCGATATCAATATTAAGCAGGGAAAATTCAATTTTTTCGCCGGTGTCAATCTGTTTCAGCGTAAGAGCCTGAGTGATGGTTATACCTACCGCGAAAATCTGTACGGCAATAAATTGCAAAATACCATTTTGAATCAATCCAGTAATTCTACTCATAACGGGCAATTCATTTTTGGAAGAATCGGATTTGATTATCTGATGGATAACCGCAATACACTTACACTATCTATGGCCATGCCGAACGGACAATTTAATAATGACCAAACTGATAATATTCATGTAGATACGCTGTCGTCTCCTGTTAAAACGGAGGATGCCATCAGGACGACCATTAACAAAAGAAATTTCAAAAACTTTGGACCCGCTATTGGTTATAAGCATCTTTTCCCAAAACAGGGAAGGGAACTTACGGCTGATATCAACTATAACACCAGTTCCAATTCGGGCACAGGCAATTACAACACCCAATATTACAATAGTAATGGAAGCCCCATTGGCGACCCTGCACTGCAACGCCTCACTTCATCGGGGAGCAGCACGTTCTGGACCGTTCAATCGGATTTTACGAGCCCAATGGGAAAGGGAAAATTTGAAAGCGGCGTGCGGGCAGCAATAAGGGATAACAAAAACCTAAATGAAAATGCGTTCTTCGATTATTCGCTCAATGAGTTTATCGTAATCCCTTCAGTGAGCAGCAACTATAAATACACCGATCAGGTGTACGCAGCTTACGCCACGTACTCCAGTAAGATTGGTGAAAATTTCTCCTATCAATTGGGACTACGAACTGAAAGTTCGAGGTATGAGGGTACGCTGCTAAGCTCGAATCAGAAATTTTCCAATAAATATCCCGTGGAGTTTTTCCCGAGTGTGTTTATCACACAAACGCTGAGCCCCGGACAGGATATACAGTTTAATTATTCCCGGCGGATTAACCGCCCCAACTTCTGGCAGCAAATTCCTTATTACGACGTATCCGATCTGCTGAACATACGGGTGGGTAATCCGGGACTGCGTCCGGAATTCACCAATTCCTTTGAATTAAATTACAGCAAATCACTGGGTGGCGGACACAGCCTTCTTACTTCTGTATATTTCAAACAAACGAATAACCTGATCACGAACTATCAAAGCATACAGTACGATGTGCCCCTGCCTGATGGAAAACTGGACTCCGCCATGGTGATTTCGTACATCAATGCAAATTCCAGCCGTTCGTACGGCTTGGAGTTAACGTCCAAAAATCCGCTTGCAAAATGGGCAGATGTAACCACTAATCTTAATTTTTATAATGCACGTATAGACAACAGTGGCGTAGACCAAAACCTCGGGGTAAATGATCGTTGGGCATTTTTTGGTAAAATGAATTTCAACTTTAAACTGCCGGCTAACTTCACCATACAACTCTCGGGAGATTACCAGTCGCGTACACTTGTGCCTCAGGGTTTTGGAGGCCGCGGAGGTGGTTTCTTTGGCGGGTCCAGTAGTGCGGCACAGGGATATATTAATCCAAATTATGGTGTAGATATTGCATTGAAAAAAGATTTTATGAAGGACAAGCGTGCGTCAATTACACTAAGCGCTAACGATATTTTGAAAAGCCGCATTTACGATGCGCATTCCGAGAACAGTGTGTTTATTCAGGACATGTGGAGAAAGAGAGACGGGCTGATGTTCAGATTGAACTTCTCCTATCGCTTCGGAAAATTTGATGTATCGCTCTTTAAACGCAAAAACAACAGAACAGGTGGCGATGAAGGAAATGATATGATGCAATAATAAATATTTTCTTTGGAAAGCCGATTTTAATGAAGCCATTGCTAAACCCAATGGCTTCATTGATTGTTCCCGTTCCCGTTTACCCTGCCTTCCAGCATGGGTACAAATGAAAAGAGATCGAATCTTTCTTCGGTTAGCGTATCATCCGTTTGTTTTGTAAGACGTAACATACGTTGCGAATGGTGTTCGTCAACCGGGATAACCATCTTTCCACCGGGTTTCAATTGTTCAGCCAGTTTGGGAGGAATTTGGGGCGCCGCTGCCGTAACAATAATTTTATCAAAGGGCGCATAGGTGGGTAACCCTTCGAAGCCGTCGCCGTAAAAAAATTTTATTCCCGGATATTTTTTGAGATATTGAAAGCTCTTATTGCGGTCGAATAACTTCCTCTGTCGCTCAATCGTAAAAACCTGTGCACCAAGTTCCGCAAGCACTACACTCTGATAGGCGCTGCCGGTACCAATTTCCAGTACTTTATCAAAAGGCTTTATCTCCAGCAACTGTGTTTGATACGCTACCGTATAGGGTTGCGAAATGGTTTGCCCTTCGCCGATTGGAAATGCCCTGTCTTCATAAGCGATCTGGTCAAATGCCAGGTCCATAAAAAAATGACGTGGAATATTGCCCATCGCTTCCAGTACGCTTTGGTCTGAAATTCCTTTTTCCTGCAACGAAATCATTAGTCTTCGGCGAAGTCCTTTGTGCCGGTATTCATCTTCATACTTTTTCATGAGCACCTGCAAGATATACAATTGATTGATTCAAAATCATGATCTTTGTTTGAGCAATAAACCTAACTACTAACTTCCTAATCCGTAAAATATTCGCAACAATGTCCAGATTGGTTTGCAGCATCCATTTTATTATTGCGCTATTCCCTTCTTTTGCACTTGCACAGCAACTGGAAATGCTTCCTTCCGGTACTGCCATTTCTATCCGGGGATTAAGTGTAGTAAATGACCAGGTAGTTTGGGCAAGCGGAAGCAACGGCACTGTGGGAAGATCAACAGACGGTGGGAAAACGTGGACATGGATGCAGGTAAAAAATTTTGAGACAACCGATTTTCGGGCGGTAGAAGCATTTGACGCTGCTACTGCAATTATCATGGGGGTTGCCGAACCAGCGTATATTTTAAAAACAAATGATGGCGGTAATTCCTGGAAGGTAGTTTTTGAAGACCGGCGAAAAGGCATGTTTTTAGATGCCATTACGTTCTGGAATGAACAAAGCGGAGTTGTAATCGGCGACCCGATAGAAGGAAAGATTTTTATTGCCAGAACATTTGACGGCGGCGAAACCTGGCAAAGATTGCCCGATAATCAATATCCCTCTGCTCAACCCGGAGAGGCGCTCTTTGCCGCCAGCGGCACTAATATCCGCACGCTTTCATTACGGGAAGCCTGTTTCGTAACGGGGGGTACCCTTTCCAGAATTTTTATTCGAAACCAAAGCATTGTGCTGCCGCTTGCCCGGGGCAAGGCCTCGTCCGGCGCAAATTCAATCGCAGTTTATGATAACCACAAGCGAAAACCGGCGAAACATTTTGTTGTGGTAGGGGGTGATTTTGAAGCGGATCGAATTACTGAAGGTAACTGTGCGATTAGCAGAGATGGGGGGCAAACATGGCGGATTCCGGTTAGGCCGCCCAATGGATACCGCAGTTGTGTTGAATTTATAGGGAAAAACAAACTGATCACCTGCGGAACGTCCGGCGTTGACGTGTCAGAAGACGGAGGTATGCACTGGGAGCTTATCAGTAATGAGGGTTTCCATGTATGCCGAAAAGCTAAAAAGGGACAAAGCATTTTTCTGGCAGGTAAAGACGGAAAGATAGCGAAATTCGTGTGGTGAAACCCATACAATGAAGAGAAGAATATAAAGTTATGCCGCGCTGCAAAATCAAATGCCCGGGGTAACCGGGATTCAATATATATCCGGAACAACATTACTGCGTTTAGGTGCGTTTTCTCAAAAATCAAAAAATATTACATTTGCATGATGAAGTTAGTGGAAAAGAAAACCATCAGAGTGGCGATACTCGACTTGTATGAGGGCGCAGTTAATCAAGGCATGCGATGCATACGTGAAATTTTAAATCAATACGGAGAAGCTAACTTTCTGGACATGGAATGGGATGAGTTTGAAGTCCGTCAGCGTTTGGAAGTTCCCGACGCTTCGTATGATATCTATATCTCCAGTGGCGGACCTGGCAGCCCGCTCGACAGCAAGGGCAGTGATTGGGAGAATGCATATTTTGGATGGTTAAACCAGGTAGAATCCTGGAACAATAATCCCAATAACGTACAAAAAAAATATGTTTTTTTTATTTGCCATTCCTTCCAACTCGTATGCAGGCATTACCGGTTAGCAGACGTTAGCAAACGAAAATCTACCGCTTTCGGTGTTTTCCCGATCCATCTGCTCACGGAAGGGAAGGAAGAAGTAATATTTGACGGCTTGAATGACCCCTTTTTTGCAGTGGACAGTCGGGATTACCAGGTAACCACGCCTAATCAGGAGCGATTGAGGAAAGCAGGTGCGTCTGTGCTCTGTATCGAAAAGGAACGGCCTCATGTGCCACTGGAGAGAGCCGTGATGGCTATTCGTTTTAGTCCTTATATGATTGGCACGCAGTTTCATCCCGAGGCAGACGCCATCGGAATGAGTATGTACCTGCAACGTGAGGATAAGAAAAAAGCGGTGATAGAAGCACACGGTGAAGCTAAATGGGCATCCATGATTGAGCAACTCAACGACCCGGATAAAATTCTTTGGACCTATTCCCACGTGTTACCTAATTTTTTGAACCAGGCCGTTGAACACCTGCAAACCGCGGAAGTGTGATATTAAATAATTACCTTCCCTGAAAACTTTTCAGCGATGGTACCTCAGTTACGGGAAGCATTCAACCGGACATTTTCGTCCGAACGTTATCAGGAATTTTTAAAAGACCTGGAAAGTGCTCATCCCGGAGAAATTGAGTTCCGCGTGGCCGAAACCCCTGTATTTGCGGATAAAGCCTTTACGCAAAAAATGCTCGATGCCTGTGAAAGTATTGTTGATATTATTTGCAATCCGCAGTTTAAAGCCGTAACGGAAAGAGCAATCCCCAAAAATGAATACGTGCCCGGGGAAACGGCCCACAGCCACATGATCGCCTTTGATTTTGGTATTTGCATTAATAAAGAAGATGAGTTAGAACCACAACTTATAGAAATGCAGGGCTTTCCAACGCTGTTTGGATTTCAGGCTTATTACCCGGAAATTATCAGGAAACATTTCGATATTCCCGCCAATTACAGCCATTACCTCAATGGGTACGATCAAACCAGCTATCTCGCAATGCTCAACAAATTGCTGCTGGGTAGCCATGCTGTTGAGAATGTAGTGCTGCTTGAAATAAAACCTCATGAGCAAAAAACAAGAATAGATTTTTATTGTACAACAGATTATACCGGCATTCAGCCCGTTTGTCTAACTGAGGTGTTTGCGGAGGGCAGGGATTTGTACTATCTGAAAGACGGTAAAAAAACAGCCATAAAAAGAATATACAACCGTGTAATATTTGACGACCTCAAGGCACAATCCGGAATGGAAAATGCTATTGACATTACGCAAGAATGGAACGTAGAATGGATTCCTCACCCCAACTGGTTTTATCGCATCAGTAAATTTACACTCCCTTTTATTGATCATGCTTATGTGCCGA
>JADZFY010000113.1 GCA_020854215.1 Chitinophagaceae bacterium
CTAAAGCGCTTACCAATACGGCAACAAAAAATAGCTTTTTCATGATTTTTTTTTGGGTTATCTTCTGCAATATGCATACCCTGTGTGGAAATAAGCGAGTTGAGGCTGGTAAAAAAAACTTAAATCCGGGATTCTTATCAACCTATTGAGATGAAGATGTATTTCATTTTCATGTGCCCGTTCCGAAGGCAGGTTTCCCTATTAGCGTCATCCGCGCCCGGCAATTACCACTACAATTTCTCCCTTTACGGTTTTGGCTTGAAAATAATCGTGTACTTCACGCAAGCTGCCTCTTTTATTCTCTTCAAATATTTTTGTAAGCTCCCGGCTAACACTGCATGGACGGTCTTCTCCAAAATATTCCATACACTCTGCAAGTGTTTTTACCAGCCGCATCGGCGATTCGTAAAAAACAATAGTGCGTTCTTCCTCCGCAAGCTTTTTAAACAAAGTCTGGCGCCCTTTTTTTAAGGGCAAAAACCCTTCAAAGCAAAACCGGTTTATCGGCAATCCACTGTTCACCAGGGCCGGCACAAATGCCGTTGCGCCCGGCAGGCATTCTACCCGGATATTTTTATTGACGCATTCTCTAACCAATAAAAAGGCAGGATCGGAAATTCCGGGTGTTCCTGCATCAGTAATAAGCGCCATCGTCTTGCCTGCCTGTATCTGCTCCGCCAGGTGATGCACAATCTTATGTTCATTGTGCTGATGATAAGGCGTAACAGGTTTCTGAATACCATAGTGCTTTAACAATACAGACGAAGTGCGGGTGTCCTCAGCCAAAATGAGATCAGCGGTTTTTAATACTTCCACTGCGCGAAAACTCATATCACCCAGATTTCCTATCGGCGAGGGAACAACATAAAGCATAACACGGCTTTTGCTTTATACGGCAGGAGTTACCGTAATTTCAAAATGCTCCATAACCTGATTGGCTAATAATTTTTGTGAAGCTTCTTCGGCAATCTTTTTTGCCTCTCCGGCAGATGCGGCAGCTACCTGCAACACAATATGCTTGCCAATACGAACATCCTCCACCTCTTTCAATCCTAAATTACTCAATCCTGCCAACACGGCTTTTCCCTGCGGATCGAGTAATTCTTTGAGGGGCATGATATTGATATGAACGGTGTATGTCGTCATGATGCGATCTTTTTTTTGAGCGGCAAAGATAACAGAATGTAGGCGATAAAAATAAGCGGAACGGCGGACCATTTAAACAGCGCAATCAAAATTATTGCCAGGATAATCAGTATCCATTTAGCCATATTGTTCCTGAACGAATAATCTTTAAACTTCAAACTCAACAAAGGCATATTGGATACCATCAGCCAGCTCAACAATAATACAATCGCATACCATACCCATTTATTCAGGAAAACACCGGTAACGGCTTCTGCAGTACTATTCCAAAAGATGAGTGGAAAGGAAGCCACCAGCAGGCCCACAGCCGGTACAGGTACCCCTTTGAAATGATAGGTTTGGGTATCGTCTAAATTAAACCTTGCCAAACGCCATGCCGCAGCACAGGGCAGCAACAATGCGGGCAAAAGCCACACAAAAGAGGCATCCAGCCCATCCGCTTCCCTGGCCACAGAGAGGCGTAAAAACTGGTATATGATCATAGCAGGAGCCACGCCAAAACTCACCACATCTGCAAGTGAATCCAGTTGTTTGCCCATTGGCGACGCAGCTTTCATCAGTCGGGCAACAAAGCCATCCAAAAAATCTATAACCGCTGCCAGTCCAATGTACAGCGACGCCATGAAAATCTGCTCCGGCATATTCATCATTTGAACGCCATCGGGTGTGGTTATTAAACCTATCCCACTTTGAAGAACAACAATAATGGCGAGGCAGCCGAAAACCAGATTAAGAATAGTGAACAAATTAGGGATATGCTTCATCAATGATGCGGTTTAAAGAAGATAGTGCGTGTTGGTTTATTTTTTCTTCATCAGGGATTCTATCTCATCCGTGGTGATGGGATTTTTTTTCATCAGATCTTTATTCCCGTTCTTCGTCAACCAAAAATTATTTTCTATTCGTATTCCCATTTGCTCCTCTTCAATATAAATTCCCGGTTCGATGGTAAAAACCATGCCTTCTTTCACTGGTTCCGTGCGGGTACCCAGGTCATGTACATCAACGCCAAGATGGTGAGAAATGCCGTGGTACAAATATTTTCGGTAAGCCCGGTTCTCCGGGTCTTCATTTTTGACATCCGCTTTCTTCAGCAATCCGATTTTAATAAATTGCTTTGTTGCTTCCTCCCCCACTTTGTCTGTATAGCTGGTAATCGTAATCCCCGGTTTTAAAATAGAAGCCGCATAATGATGCAAATGCAGGCAGGCATTATACACCTCTTTTTGTCTTTTCGTAAACTTTCCGTTTACCGGAACGGTGCGGGTAAGGTCGGCACAATAACCTCCGTATTCGGCCCCAAAATCCATTAAAACCAGTTCGCCGTCTTTACATTCATTGTTGTTAGAAATATAATGCAGGGTTCTCGCCCGATCGCCACTGGCTATGATAGACCCATAAGCCGGCCCTGTTGCCCTGTTGCGCAGGAACTCGTGAAAAATCTCCGCCTCAATTTCGTATTCCATTACTCCGGGGCGAATAAACGACAACAACCGCCGGAATGTTTTTTCGGTAATGTCCATCGCCTGCTGCATCACTTCTACCTCAAAGGATGTTTTTATTCCACGCAAATCTTTTAAGATTCTCGCACTTCGTTTGTAGGAATGCAGCGGATAACGCTGCCGCATCTCCCGTGCGTAACGGTAATCTCTCACCGGAACCAGATTTGCTTTTCTATCGTTCTCATTAGAATTCAGGTAAATGGTATCGGCAAGGTGTATCCACGGCTGGAGCATGCCATCCAGACTATCCAACCATATCACCGTGGAAATTCCTGATATCGCTTCTGCCTCCTTTGCTCTCAGTCTGCGCCCGTCCCACTTTTCTTTTAGCTCTGAAGGGCGTACCAATACAAGTACTTCCCTCAACTTTTTGTCGGGATTATCTGGAAAAATAATCAGCATGGAATCCTGTTGTTCAATACCTGTAAGCCAGTAGAGATCAGAATTCTGTTTAAAGGGATATAGTGCATCGCCATTGGTTGGCAGTTCATCATTACTGTTAAAGATGGCAATAGCATTTTTCTCCATCGCGGCAGCAAAACGCTTTCGGTTTTGGATAAAAATTTGTGGATTTAACGGCAGATACTTCATGGTCTGATGTTTTACCCTATTGAATAATCATGCAATATCAGTATAAAATGCCGGGTTGCAAAAAAAGGGTGCGCAAATTGAATTGACATTGAATACGTTTAGTTGAAGCTACCGCGTATTTCCCCGAATGCATTAAGTGTTGTTAATGGCAACACTATTCGAATACTAAATCATAAATTAGCAAGGTCAAAATCAGGCAGTGAATACTGAGGAGAGGAATACCGGAAGTAATAAAGTACATGAATTGCCGGACACTGACATTTTAAGATTCAACTTTTGAGTTTGCAATGTATTCCGACAGATTGTAAAAAATAGCTGAAAACAATCCCAATGAACAGAAGAGAATTCGTTGAAACCAGCATTACTTTACTTGGTGCTGCACCCTTAACCGGACTCGCTTTACCCATGAGAAAATTTAAACCCGTTCGTTTTGGCATTATTACCGATACGCATTATGCAGAAAGAAGTCCTGCAAATAACAGGTACTATGCAGAGTC
>JADZFY010000114.1 GCA_020854215.1 Chitinophagaceae bacterium
GAAATGGCAGTTTGCGTTTCGGGATTGATTTTTTGGATGCTGTATAAACTGTCGTAGGTACGATACACCTGCAGGCGGTTAAAAATAATATCCGGACCAAAGGCATCTAAAATAGCAAACGGGTCACGATCTGATACCCGCTCAATACGTTTAACAATTTCTGCTTTCTGCAATCGCAGGGCCCGATCAACATCATTGGATATGATTTGCTGTATTACGAAATACGATATGGGAATAGCTACAATCAAAATACCGATTGCATATATTAAATAGGATTGTATGGAACGAGTAAGTAGTTTCATTACACATCGAACTTGTAACCCATGCCGTAAACAGACTTTAAATAATCGGTACACCCCGCCTGACTGAGCTTCTTTTTCAGGTTTTTGATATGGGCATAAATAAAATCAAAGTTGTCAAACACATCGGACTCATAAAACGTGAGGTGTTCGGCTATCGCGTTCTTGGAGATAACCCGGTTTTTATTGGATGCCAGGTAGAGCAACAAATCATATTCTTTTTTGGTGAGATCAACCGGCTGATCATCCACCGATACTGTTTTAGCAAGCGTATCAATAGTAAGCTCATTCAATTGAATTACAGGGTTGCCGCCAAACTGCCGGCGACGGATGATAGCGGCTACACGGGCGCCCAGCTCGGAAAGATGAAAAGGCTTGGGCAAATAATCGTCGGCACCCAGGTTTAACCCGGCTATCCGGTCATCTATTGCATTTTTAGCCGAAATAATAATCACACCATCCGCTTTTTCAGCCGCTTTCAATTCGCGGAGTATATCCAATCCGCTACCACCGGGAAGCGTTATATCCAACAGGATACAATCATAGTCGAAGTTTTCAATTTTCTGAATCGCCGACGGAAAATCGTTCGCAATCTCGCACAAATAGTTTTCATTGCTCAGGTAAGATGCAATGTTTTTACTTAATTCCGGTTCGTCCTCTATGATCAGAATCTTCATCCGTACTTTTTGCAAATAAAAATAACAATTCTGAACAGAATCTGAATGCGCCTCAATCAGTCTGCTTTGCCGCCTGTTTCTCTGCCAGTTCTTTGTGCACCTGCATCATCGCCGCTCCGGCTTTTTCACCTGGTGACATGCTGGTTAAATAAGGTGCGGCATAAAGTTGGGTGCCCGGTTCAAAAAATTCCGGCTTAAGAATATATCCCAGTTCATCCTGTCCCAGTCCGATGATAAACCGGGGGCCTTTGTTGGTCATTAATTGCTTTGTAGCAAATGAATACGCCGGAGAAGTTTCACCCGGATGGGTGGCAAACATCGCGTTGCCAATATTAAACCACGCGATTTCTGTTGGCGTACCGTCACTGATATCACGGTTAACCACACCCGCAGCTGCCAACTGTTTAAATTGAAGGTTACTCACCGGCATCTCAAACCGAATTGATGAAAACGTTACACCGGTTCCCTGCAACTTTTTTGCATGCTGAAGTGCACCGGTAACGGCATCGGCTAATTCTGCCCCCTTTTTCTCCGCTTCTTCAAAGGTACGCGCTACCTTCTCCGGCTGTACCCATCCGCCAATAGCACCTTGAATGTACAGGTTGATGCCTCCTGCCGTCTTCTGCATCCGTTTATAAAATCCGGAAGGAAAATCGGCGCTAACCCATGTATTCTCTCGTCCCAGGAATGTCGGGTGACAGGCAAAGTTCGTAAGCGTGGCTATTGGCCTGCCCCGGGGAGAAGTAAATTGTATCACATTTACCGAATGATCCACCTCAGCACTATCGGATATATTCCGTACCCATCCCTTACCAAATACAGTATCGGCATATTGCGCCACAGCCGGTTTTTTTCTTTTCCACGCCTTTTCAATCACGGCCGCTGTAGTATTCACCAAAAAATGGAGATAGGTGGTATCGGCGCCACTTTGCGTCATGTTTTCACCCCATATACCAATTACATCGGGCCCTGCATGGGTGTGCGTTGAGGAAACTACAATTTGTCCGGCTGGAAAAACATGAGGTGGCAGTCGTAATTCCACAGCATCTCTGATTTGCTGCAATACCGGAAAAGGCAATCCAATGCAGTCTATCGTAACCAGCGCCACGGCATTGTACCTATTGGCAACCACTACGGCTTTCGCAAAAAGGTTGTCATGTATCCCGGTACTCCTGCGGTTTTGATCATACCCCGCCAAAAAACTTCCATTGGGAGGATTAACTACTGCCTCCGCTGCACCCACCAACAGGCGTTCGGCTTTTTTACTTTGCGCCGAAAGTGCACCAGCAATAAAACAAACAAGAACGACCGGAAGTAGCTTTCTCATATACGCGTACTTTAATTAAAAATAGTAATTTGTCGTTAATACCTCTATTATGACTCAGTTGCCATTAACTGTAAGACGATCCATTGAACTCATAGGACTATGTTTCCTCCTGGCGCTTTTTTCAGTTGCCCACTCTATAATTATGCCACTGTTGATGGCGTTTTTTATCAGCCTTATGCTTTTGCCCCTTTTCCGTTTGTTCAGAAAGATAAAAATACCCGAATTGGCTTCCATTGCTCTCGCTATTGTAATTGCCCTGCTGATTATTCTTTCGATACTCACTTTTTTTTCTCTGCAGATTGCTTCCCTCGTGAAGGATTTTCCCCTCCTGGAAAAAAATCTTAATGCACACTGGAGTACATTAAGCGGTTGGATCAACCGCAACTTCAACATCTCTGCTGATCAGCAAATTAAAGTATTACAGGAACAGGGTGGAAAATTATTAAATAATGCCGGTTCGTACCTGAGTGGCGCTGCAGTATCTGTTACCAATGTATTTGTTTTCCTGGGTCTGCTGCCCATATATGTATTCTTAATTTTGTTTTATAAGAACCTTTTACTCCGTTTTGTATTTCTGTGGTTTAATAAAAATAATCATCCGCAGGTGGAGTCGGCCTTACGTGAAACCGAAGTGATGGTAAAAAGCTATTTAACCGGATTGCTGATTCAGGTAACTTATATGACCATTTTGCTGGGCGTAATACTTATGATCATCGGTATCAAACATGCAATGCTTATCGCTATCATCTTTGCGGTGCTTAACCTCATTCCTTATGTGGGCGCCCTCATTGGAAATATTATCGGCGTATTGCTAACGTTAACTTCATCGGCAGAACTGTGGCATGTTTTTGCTGTATTGATCGTAATTGCCGCCGTTCAGTTTTTGGACAATAATATTCTTATGCCTCGCATTGTCGGTTCCAAAATAAAAATCAATGCCCTTGCCAGTATCATTGGTGTGATTATTGGCGGAACCCTCGCCGGCGTTTCTGGTATGTTTCTATCGTTGCCCATAATTGCTATTCTCAAGATTATTTTTGACCATACCGAAGAATTCAAACACTGGGGTATTGTATTGGGTGATGAACGCCCGGGGGTTAGTCCGATGAACCACCCGGCGGTTAGGTTAAGAAACAGACATATACAGAAGCCGGATGCTGACGAGGAGGAGGAAGAAAAAGAATAAATCACTGTAAATAAAAGGTTCAGCCTGTATTGTATCTGTGCTTTACCACAGGCATTTGCAGTAATTTATCTGATGCTTACCGCATCTGCGGTTATCCATACAAGTCTTCCAGTTCCAACTTTCTAATTCTTGATGCTATCGCCCCCCTTGTACGCCCGAAATGCTTAGCCATTTCTTTGATACTAACGCCTTCACAAAACATTATGGTAAGTTCATCATCCAGTTCCGGTGTCCATGGTCTGTATGCCTCTTTATGCCTGTCTCTGAGTTGAGCAACAGAGTACGATTTTTCAATACTAAAAGCTTTTTTGTCTGGGTTACCCATCGTTTCTGTTTTTTGTCCCTGCACCTTCACTTCTTCGCCCACCACATTCAATAGATGAATCTGCGGGGAACCTGGAAATCCTTTTGGAATAAGTGTTTCCGGAATATAAATACAATTTTTTGCCCGGGTAACTGCAACGTAAAGCAAATTGACTTCTTCATTTAGCTTTGCAGCATTGAGTGAACCTGAGTTCTCTTTTTCCACCAACTGCTTTAATTTTTCTTCGGTAATGAAGTCGTTCGCAAGTTGAACGCAATCATATTCCATTCCCTTGCAACGGTGCACTGTAGAGAAAACCATCTCGGCTTTTTCTTTATCGTCGTTTTGAATATGCTTTTTCTTAATTGCCTTTATAATATCCGGAATCTCATTCCCATATTCTTTCACTATTTCTACCATCATTGCAAGCTGGGCATCCTCTGTTTTTTCGATATACTCTTCTAACTCTTCAATACTTTTCATAGCCCTTATGAGTTTATCTTTTATAAGATGGTATTTCTGGTTGTATAAATTCAGCACATCATAAAGAGAAGTACCCTCATCCGCATAAGTATAGGAGTTGATATTGCCCTCAAAATAAATATTCCCGATCTCTCTTTTCCCTGTTACGTATTCGATCGCCCTGAGTAAAAGTCCAAGATTTGTTCTCGCCAGTGTGGCGCTGGTTTTGATTTCCCCGCTGCTTCCCTTACCCGTAATTGGAACAGCCTGATATTCACCCAGGCTACTCTTCAACTCCAGGATGTGCATGGCAAGGTTTGCAATATCCTGACTAAATCTAAAACTTGTTGAAAGCTGATAGGTTTTGAACGCTGCTTTTTCCAATGAGTTTACTGCATACCGCCAACTGTATATTTGCTGATGCGTATCGCCAACAATTATTTTGGTGGCTTTTTGTTTAAAGAAAATATCAAGCATGGCTGCCGATGCGTCCTGTCCTTCATCAAAAAGGATATAGTCGTAATGCAACACCGGATTGGAAAGTTGAAATTTTTTCAGATAAAAGTCGTGCGTAATTTCAATTTCGCCTTTATCCATCTTACTTAAAAGCAGCCTGGATTGAGTTTCGATGTAGTCGTAAAATGATTCTACAAATATTTGCGCTTTCGGGTCAGTGATGGTATCAAGATAATTGAGTTCCCGCACCATGCGCTTGTCACTGTTGCAAAAGTAAGCGACGAATTTATTGATATGGTTAGCAATAACGTATTCCGCATGTTTTTCTCCATTACCTTTCAGTCCGAGAAGTTCGGCAATTTCATTTGTCTTATAACCCTGGGTTCTCACTTTATACCTGCTTTGTAAAACAACGTGCCTGTAGGTCAGTGAATGCGCGGTTTCAACCTTTACATTATTCAGCTTCAGGGCAGCAAATCTTCCGGCGGCCTCAAATTTTACGGATTTGTTAAATGCCAGATAGAGGATTTTACACAACCCTGGTCTTGTTCTTGCGTATTCTATAATGGTTGTAGTTTTACCTGAACCGGCAACTGCGTTAATTTTGATGTTCCCGGCAGACGCTATTATATCGCTTTGTTCTTTTGTTAATTCCATTTGTCAATATCAAATGAAAGTTTTAATCGCATATTGCCCTCACTTCCTCACACCAAAAGTTTTAAAAAACTCCAGTGATTCCGGGTTCTTCACCGACCCTGTATTTACTGATTTTTCCAATGGTTTTCCCATCAATATTTTTTTAACCGGCATCTCCATCTTTTTTCCACTAATGGTATAGGGAATATCATCCACTGCAATAATTTCATCGGGCACATGGCGTGGTGAATAAGTAGCACGTAATGTTTTTTTGATCATCTCTTTTATTTCCGCCGTTAAAGCATAGCCATCTTTCATTATCACAAACAAGGGCATATAATCACCGCCACCGGGTAATTCAATATTTACAATCAGACTATCTTTAATCTCCGGAATCGTATCTACCGCTCTGTATATTTCCGCCGTTCCAATACGAACTCCCTGTCTGTTAAGTGTTGCATCCGACCGACCAAGTATAATCACTCCATTTCGGGGCGTTATCTTCACCCAGTCGCCATGCCGCCAAATACCGGGATAAGTTTCAAAGTAGCTGGACAAATATTTTTCAAAGTTTGGATCGTTCCAGAAATATACCGGCATAGATGGCATGGGTTTAGTAATCACCATCTCTCCTACCTCATCCCATATTTTATTACCATCTTCATCCAATGCATACAAATCGCAACCCAGCGCCCGGCATTGAATTTCACCTTCGTAAACGGGCAATAGCGGGCAGCCGCCAACAAAAGCCGTACA